>UQJE01000069.1 GCA_900541345.1 uncultured Blautia sp. | reverse complement strand
GAACCCGTGTTTCCGCCGTGAGAGGGCGGCGTCTTAACCCCTTGACCAACTGGCCTTATGTCATATGTTTTTGTGTTGTCTCAACCGTCTTGCTTAGTATATAACAAGTTTTGATAAAATGCAAGCCTTTTTTGAAAAAATTTTAATTTTTTTAAAAATACCGACAATGAACGGCAGAAAAGTGCTGTTTTTTAAAGGGAAGCGGCTTGAGTTCCAGGAAAAAAGTAGTATAATAAAAGCAACAAAATGCAGCAAACCAGGAAATATCTGAGAAAAAGAAAGGGAGGATTTAACATGAAGAGAAAATTATTACCGTTTCTGCTGGCTTCTGTGATGATGGCAGCCCCGTTATACACGGCAAATGCAGAAGAACTGACAGATGGGAGTACAATCGAATTGAGTCCGGAAAGTGCGGAACAGGCGGAAGGGGTAAAGACACAGGAGAGTTCAGAAACAGCAGAAAGAGAGATCCTTTGCCCAGATCAGAGTGCGCGCGTTTATTTTACAGTGACAGGTGAGGGACCGGTGCGCACAGAATGCGATTCACCGGACGCTGTGATCAAAAATAAAGGCTACAGTAAAATCCAGACAGGAGACTATGTACAATACAAATATGAGTACGAGGTTTCTTTTGCAAAAGAGGGCAGTTATAAAGTTGCCTTTATTCACGACGAGAGCAAAACGACCTTTGATTATCTGGCAGAAGTGAAGGCACATGAATTTGAAAAAGGAAAAACAATAGAATCCACCTGTAAATCAGAAGGATTTACAGAATATATCTGTAAAAACTGCGGAAAGACAGAAAAGAGGGATATCATCCAGGCAAAACCCCATGAATGGGAAAAAGAGTATGTGACAGATAAAGAGCCTGCCTGTGAGGAGAAAGGACAGAAAAGCATTCACTGCAGCGTATGCGACACAATAAAAAAAGAAAGTATACAAGAAATTCCGGCTCTTGGGCATAAATATAAAACAGAAATTCAAAAGGCCTCCTTTGAAAAGGACGGAAGTATGAAAACAACCTGTACAGTCTGCAAAAAAGAAAAAGAGAATAAAGTAATTCCCCATGTGGAAGAAGTTTCTCTTTTCGAAAAGGAATATAGCTACAATGGAACAAATAGGAAACCGGAGGTAGTTCTCAGGGATAAAGATGACAGGATTATTCCGACAGAGTGCTATCAGGTTACTTATCCGGGAGAAAGTAAGAAGCCGGGTACTTATACGCTTGCTGTTACACTGAAGGGTGATTCCTATGAAGGAAATAAAATTGAGGAGTATAAGATTGTAAAAGGAAATCAGACCATTTCGCTTTCTGATATGGAAAAGCGGATTGACAGCAAAACCGTTACCTTGAAGGCAAAAATTATCCAGGGAAATAAAACGGGAAAATTCAGCTATAAATCTGATAATCCGGATGTAGCTTCTGTGACGAGCTGGGGAAAAGTCACGTTTCATAAAGTAGGGGAAGTAAAAATTACGGCATATACGAAAGAAAGCGGGAATTATAACGGAGCTTCCAGAACGATTACTCTGACAGTCACTCCAAAACCCACAGTTGTTACAAAGCTTCAAAGCGAGAAAAAGGGCTGTCTTAATATTCGATACAGAGGAGAAAAAGACGTGGACGGCTATCAGATTCAGTGCAGTACTTCCGCAGATATGAAGGGTGCAAAGAGCTATTCTGTAAAAAACCCGGCGGTTTCCAGTTACTCCAGAACAGATATGAAGAGCGGTTCCAGATGTTATGTTCGTGTAAGGACATTTAAAAATACAAATGGAGAGCGGATTTATTCCAACTGGAGCGGTGTGAAAAATATAAAAATAAAATAAAAATATTGACCAAACATGTTTTCTGGTATACAATATGGAAAGAAAATGAACCGGCACTTTTTAAAGTGCCGGTTTTAAATGTGCAAGTTTTAGAAAGGAATGGAAGAATGCCAAAAAAGAACATCTATGACGCAGCCAGTATTTCTGTTCTGGAAGGACTGGAGGCAGTAAGAAAACGTCCTGGTATGTATATAGGAAGTGTTTCCAGAAAAGGACTGAACCATCTGATATATGAAATTGTAGATAATGCAGTGGACGAACACCTTGCAGGATACTGCAGCAGGATTCATGTAGTGTTGGAAAAAGACGGGTCCTGTACAGTGGAAGATAACGGAAGAGGGATTCCTGTAGATATGCACGAAAAAGGCGTTTCCGCAGAGCGTCTTGTTTTTACGACCTTACATGCAGGAGGAAAATTTGACAATTCTGCGTATAAGACAAGCGGTGGTCTTCATGGCGTAGGTTCTTCTGTTGTCAATGCTCTGTCCACATATCTTGATATAAAAATCAGCAGGGACGGATATGTTCACCATGATTATTATGAGAGGGGAATTCCTGCACTTGAGTTGGAAGAGGGACTGCTTCCAAAGCTTGGAAGAACAAAACAGACAGGAACCTGCATTAATTTTCTTCCTGATCCGGAGATTTTTGAAAAGACAAGATTCTCCGCAACAGAAGTCAAAAGCCGCCTTCATGAAACAGCATACCTAAATCCCGAGCTTACTATTTGTTTTGAGGACAAAAGAAAAGACGAACCGGAAAAAATCGAGTTCCATGAGCCGGAGGGAATTATCGGCTTTATCCGTGATCTGAACCACAATGTGGAAACGCTGCACGAGCCTGTTTATATAAAAGGTGAGGCAGAGGGAATCCAGGTAGAGGCTGCGTTTCAGTTTACAAATGAATTTCGGGAAAATGTTCTTGGATTCTGCAATAATATTTATAATGCAGAGGGAGGGACTCATCTTACCGGTTTTAAGACAACCTTTACGACGGTTATGAATACGTATGCCCGTGAAATTGGCGTTCTCAAAGACAAAGATGCTAATTTTACAGGTGCGGATATTCGAAACGGAATGACTGCTGTTGTTTCTATTAAGCACCCGGCGCCAAGGTTTGAGGGACAGACAAAGACAAAACTTGACAACCAGGATGCGGCAAGAGCAACAGGAAAAGTGATGGGAGAACAGCTTGTCCTTTATTTTGACAGGAATCTTGAGGTTTTAAAGGCAGTGCTTTCCTGTGCGGAAAAAGCAGCGAAAATACGAAAAACAGAAGAACGTGCGAAGACGAATCTTCTCACGAAGCAGAAGTATTCCTTTGATTCTAACGGAAAACTTGCGAACTGTGAGAAAAAAGATCCGGCTCTCTGTGAGATTTTTATTGTGGAGGGAGATTCTGCCGGTGGTTCTGCGAAAACAGCAAGAGACAGAAATTATCAGGCAATCCTTCCGATCAGAGGAAAAATTCTGAACGTAGAAAAAGCAACGATTGACAAGGTCCTGGCAAATGCGGAGATTAAAACTATGATCAATGCTTTTGGGTGCGGTTTTTCCGAAGGATATGGAAATGATTTCGATATTACAAAGCTCCGTTACGATAAAATTGTGATCATGGCAGATGCGGATGTGGACGGCGCTCATATTTCCACCCTTCTTCTTACCCTATTTTACCGCTTTATGCCGGAGCTGATTTATGAGGGGCATGTGTATATTGCCATGCCGCCTTTATATAAAGTAATGCCGAAAAAGGGGCCGGAGGAATATCTCTATGATGACAAGGCGCTTGAGCGTTACCGGAAAACCCATAAGTCGGGAACTTTTACTCTTCAGAGATATAAAGGTCTTGGCGAGATGGATGCCCAGCAGCTTTGGGATACTACTTTAAATCCGGAAACGAGAATGATGAAGCGCGTGGAAATCGAGGACGCCCGTCTTGCTTCCAGCGTTACGGAAATTCTTATGGGAAGCGAAGTTCCTCCGAGAAAGGCATTTATTTATGAACATGCACAGGACGCAGAGCTTGATATTTAGGAGATAGATTGATTATGGAAACAAAACAGGACAATATTATTCGCACAGATTACTCGGAAATCATGCAGAAGTCTTATATCGACTATGCCATGAGTGTAATTGTATCAAGAGCCCTTCCTGATGTGCGGGACGGTTTAAAGCCGGTGCAGAGAAGAACGCTTTATGATATGTATGAACTTGGAATCCGTTACGACAGACCTTACAGGAAATGTGCCCGTATTGTGGGAGATACGATGGGTAAATACCATCCGCATGGAGACAGTTCTATTTATGAGGCGCTTGTTGTTATGGCGCAGGAATTTAAAAAGGGAAAAACACTTGTGGACGGTCATGGAAACTTCGGTTCCATAGAGGGAGACGGCGCAGCTGCCATGCGATATACAGAAGCACGTCTGGAAAAGCTGACCCAGGAGGTGTTCCTTGAGGATCTTGATAAAAATGTGGTGGATTTTCTCCCGAACTTTGATGAGACAGAGAAAGAACCGGAGGTTCTTCCTGTACGGATTCCCAATCTCCTTGTGAATGGAGCGGAGGGAATTGCAGTCGGTATGGCGACCAGTATTCCACCGCACAATCTGGGTGAAGTGACAGATGCAGTAAAAGCCTATATGAAAAATAATGACATCAGTGTAAAAGGGCTGATGCGCTATTTAAAAGGCCCGGATTTTCCAACGGGGGGAATCGTCATTAATAAAGACGAACTTCTGAAAATATATGAAACGGGAACCGGAAAAATCCGTCTTCGGGGAAAAGTAGAGGTTGAAAAATTAAAAGGCGGCAGACGCCAGCTTGTGATCACAGAAATTCCGTATACTATGCTGGGAGCTAATATCGGAAAGTTTTTGAATGATGTGGCAACTCTTGTAGAGACAAAAAAAACTACGGATATTCTAGATATTTCCAATCAGTCCTCCAAAGAGGGAATCCGCATTGTGCTGGAGCTGAAACGCGACGCAGATGTGGAAAATCTTACAAATATGCTTTACAAAAAAACAAGACTTGAGGATACTTTTGGCGTGAATATGCTTGCCGTAGCAAACGGAAGACCGGAGACTTTAAGTCTAAAAAAAGTAATCGAGTACCATGTGGAATTTCTTTTTGAAATCACCACAAGAAAATATAATACGCTTCTTTCAAGAGAACTGGAGAAAAAAGAAATTCAGGAAGGTCTTATTAAAGCGTGTGATGTGATTGACCTGATCATTGAAATCCTTCGTGGCAGTAAGAACCGGGAACAGGTAAAGAAGTGTCTTGTGAGTGGTGTGACAGAAGGAATCCGTTTCCGGACAAAGGCAAGTGAGAAGGCGGCGTCAAAACTTTGTTTTACAGAAAATCAGGCGACTGCGATTCTGGATATGCGCCTTTACCGTCTGATTGGTCTGGAAATGGAGGCTCTGGAAGCCGAATACGAAAAAACCATGAAAAATATAGAATGTTACCAGGATATTCTGGAAAATTACGATTCTATGGCAGGTGTGATTACAAAAGAACTGGATTCTATCAAAAAAGAGTATGGAACCCCAAGAAAGACGGTGATTGAAAATGGAGAAGAAGCCGTTTACGAAGAGAAAAAGATGGAAGAGATGGAAGTATGCTTCCTGATGGACCGTTTCGGATATATGAAGCTCATTGACAAAGCGGCTTATGAGAGAAATAAAGAAGCTGCCCACGGTGAAAATAAATTCGTGTTTACCTGTATGAATACAGATAAAATCTGTGTTTTCACAGATGCGGGAAAAATGCACACTATAAAGGCGGCAGATATTCCTATGGGACGTTTCCGTGACAAGGGCATTCCGGCAGACAATCTGAGTAATTATGACAGCGGAGCAGAGCAGATGCTTTATGTTGCTCCTGTTTCCAGAATCGGCCAGAGCAAACTTCTTTTTGTTACGGAAATGTCCATGTGCAAGCTGGTGGACGGAGCAGAATTTAACGTATCAAAACGAACAATTGCTTCTACGAAGCTTACAGAGGGAGACAGGCTTATTTTTGTGGCGCCTGCAGATGAGATGGAGCATGTGGTTCTGCAAAGCACCGGCGGAAGCTTTTTGAGATTTTTGAAACAGGAAGTGACTTCCATGAAAAAGACGGCGGTTGGTGTGAGAGGAATGAAACTTGCAGAAGGAGATAAACTGGAACATGCATATCTTCTGGAAGGACATAAAGAATATTCGATTTCTTATGGAAATAAAGAATATCCACTTCATAAAGTACGTCTTGGAAAGAGAGATACGAAGGGAATTAAGCCAAGAATCTGAAAAAGTCAGGAAAAGGCTTGCATTTCCGGGATATTGGTGTTAGAATAGAAAAAGAAACTTAGAGGTTACCGGCATAGGAGTGGGCATTTGCCCACTCCTATTTGCTGAAATAAGAAAGGCAGGTGGGAAACATGAGCAGGCGGGAGGAATACGAGAAGTATGCAGAAACACTTCTTGCTCCTATTGTAGAAGGCTGCGGATTTGAGCTTGTAGATGTGGAATACGTAAAAGAGGCGGGAAACTGGTATCTCCGGGGATATATTGACAAACCGGGCGGTATTACCGTAAACGACTGTGAGGCAGTAAGCCGTATTTTCAGTGATAAGCTGGACGAGAAGGACTTTATTGAGGACAGTTACATTATGGAAATCAGTTCCCCGGGACTTGACAGGCCACTGAAAAAGGAAAAAGATTTTGCAAGAAGCATGGGCAAGCTGGTGGAGGTGCGGACCTACCGGCCAATCGAAAAACAAAAAGAATTCTGTGGTGTTTTAACCGCATATGATAACAGTACAGTGACAATTCAGGAAGATGAGGAGCCAAGAATCCTTGACAGGAAAGACATTGCTCTCATCAGGTTAGCGATTGAATTTTAAAACTCAGCTTTTAACAAAATTAGGAGGAAAAGAAAAAAATGAACAGAGAGTTAATGGAAGCGCTGGATGTTCTGGAAAAGGAAAAAAATATCAGTAAGGATACTCTTCTGGAGGCAATTGAGCAGTCTTTGATCCAGGCATGTAAAAACCACTTTGGAAAGGCAGATAACGTACATGTATCCATTAATCCGGAAACCTGTGACTTCAGTGTGTATGCAGACAGAACAGTAGCCGAGTTCGTGGAGGATCCGGCACTTGAGATTTCTCTGGCAGAAGCACAGAAAATAAACGTAAATGCAGAAGTGGGAGACGTTGTAAAAGTACAGATCCAGTCGAAAGAATTTGGTCGTATCGCAACGCAGAACGCAAAGAACGTAATCCTTCAGAAAATCCGTGAGGAGGAGCGAAAAGTTCTTTACGATCAGTATTACGGAATTGAAAAAGAAGTGGTAACCGGTATCGTACAGCGCGTAATGGGCAAGAATGTAAGCATTAACCTTGGAAAAGCAGATGCTGTATTAAGTGAAAACGAACAGGTAAAAGGAGAAGTGTTCAAACCTACAGAGCGTATTAAGGTATACATTCTTGAGGTAAAGGATACACCGAAAGGTCCTCGCATTCTTGTTTCCAGAACACATCCGGGACTTGTAAAGAGACTGTTTGAGTCTGAAGTCGCAGAGGTGAAAGACGGAACAGTGGAAATCAAGAGCATTGCACGTGAGGCAGGCTCCCGTACAAAGATTGCTGTATGGAGCAACGATCCGGACGTAGATCCGGTAGGTGCTTGTGTTGGTATGAACGGTGCCCGTGTAGGAGCGATTGTAAATGAGCTTCGCGGAGAGAAAATCGATATTATCAACTGGGATGAAAATCCGGCAATTTTAATTGAAAATGCGTTAAGCCCTGCAAAAGTAATTGCAGTTATGGCAGACCCAGACGAAAAATCTGCTCTTGTTGTAGTTCCGGATTATCAGCTTTCTCTTGCAATCGGTAAGGAAGGACAGAATGCCCGTCTTGCAGCAAGGCTGACAGGATTTAAGATTGACATTAAGAGTGAGACACAGGCAAGAGAATCCGGCGATTTCTATGATTACGAGGAAGAGTCCACAGAAACAGAGGAAGCTTCTGAGGCAGAAGGAATTTCCGCAGATGAGGAGATTTTTGAGACAGAAGAGACTTCTGAGACGGAAGCAGTTTCTGACGACACTTTGGAAGAGAAGCCGGAAGAAGCGGCAGATGAAGAAGTATGAGCACAAAGGGGAAAATTCCCATGCGCCAGTGTACCGGCTGCAGGGAAATGAAAAATAAAAAAGAAATGCTCAGAGTCTTAAAAACAGCGGAGGGCGAAATTCTTCTTGATGCTACAGGCAGAAAGAACGGGCGCGGTGCTTATATATGCCGCTCGGCAGAATGCCTGGAAAAGGCGGTGAAAAATCGCGGTCTGGAAAGGTCTTTGAAGACCCAGATTCCCGAAGCTGTTTATGAAGAGCTGAAAAAGGAGTTTGCACAGATTGACAAACAGTAAAATTTTATCTTTGATAGGACTTGCCACGAAAGCGGGAAAAATAGTAAGTGGAGAATTTTCTACTGAAAAGTCCGTAAAAACGGGAAATGGATTTCTTGTTGTGGCAGCAGAAGATGCCTCTGAAAACACGAAAAAGAAATTTCGGAATATGTGCAGCTTTTACCAGGTTCCGATTTATTTTTATGGAGATAAAGAAAGCCTGGGCAGGGCAATGGGAAAAGAATACCGTGCCTGCCTTGCCGTACAGGATGAAAATTTTGCGAAAGCAATTATGAAGGAACTGGGAAAAGAATGCGTACAGCATGAAAAATAGTCCGAAAGGACATCGTGCTCTTGAAGGAGGTATGTAAATGTCGAAAATCAGAGTACATGAGCTTGCCAGAGAACTTGGCAGGCAGAACAAAGAAGTAATCGAATGTTTAAAATCCGGCGGCGTAGATGTAAAAAGCCACATGAGTAATGTGGATGAAGCACAGGCTGCTATGGTAAAACAAAAATTTAGAAATATGGGAAAGGAGCAAATGACAAAGTTGGATACTCCCAAGACAGAAGAAAAAGTAACAGCGGTGAACGCAGAGGCGGAAACACCGAAGAAAAAGAAAAACATTATCCGTGTATTCCACGCACAGAATGCAAGTGACGGAGGAAAAAACAGAAAAAAACCGGCAGGTGACAAAAAGCCGGTACGCCCACAGGGGAACAATGAGAAACGCCCGCAGGGTGCAAAGGTGCAGGAGACAAAACCGGCTCCGCAGGGAAATGCTTCTCAGAAGCAGAATGAAGGTTCCGGAAGCCGCCCGGCTGCAGGAGTTCAGAGAAACAATGGTGCGCAGAGCCGAACAGGAGCACCGAGAGACAATCGTACAGGAGAAAGAGGGGAGAGAAGAGACAACTCCCGTTTCCAGAATCAGAACCGCTCTCCGAGAAGCGGAGAGGGAAGAGACAGCCGTCCGGCAAGAAATGGAGAGAGCGCAGGACGTGGTGTAAGACCTGGAGATAACAGAGAAAACCGTGAAAACAGAGGAAGATTTTCTCAGGGAAGACCACAGGGTGGTCCTGGAAGAAATGATGGAAGAGACAGCAGAGATAACAGCAGCCGTGACAGTCGTTTCGGAGGCAGTCAGAATCGAGGAGGCGGACGCCAGAGTGGAAGAAAGAGCGGCGGTTCCGGAGATATGGCATTTGCACCGGAGCTTACTAAGACTTCCAAGGACAGTAAGAGAGAGCGCGACAGAGAAAACAAGAATAAAAAGAAAGATTTTGAGAAGAATCAGGGTGGCGGAAGAAGACCAAACCAGGGAGGCGGACGCCAGAATCAGAGACTTCCGAAAGCGCTTCAGAAACCAACTCCGCAGCCAAAACAGGAAGAGAAAAAACCAGAGGTTAAGGAAATTACACTTCCGGAGAAAATGACAATCCGTGAGCTTGCAGAAGCAATGAAAATGCAGCCGTCTGCCATTGTAAAAAAACTGTTTATGCAGGGAATTATGGTAACGGTAAATCATGAAATTGATTTTGAAAAAGCACAGGAAATTGCGCTGGAATATGACATTATTGCAGAGCAGGAAGAAAAAGTAGACGTAATCGAGGAACTTCTGAAAGAAGAAGAGGAAGATGAGTCCAAGATGGTTCCGAGACCTCCTGTTGTATGTGTTATGGGTCACGTTGACCATGGTAAAACTTCCCTTTTGGATGCGATCAGAAATACAAGTGTTACAAGAGGTGAGGCAGGCGGAATCACTCAGCATATCGGTGCTTATGTTGTAAATGTAAATGACCAGAAAATCACATTCCTGGATACACCGGGACATGAAGCGTTTACTGCCATGCGTATGCGTGGTGCAAATTCCACAGATATTGCAGTTCTTGTTGTTGCAGCAGACGACGGTGTGATGCCGCAGACAGTAGAGGCGATCAGCCATGCCAAGGCAGCAGGCGTTGAGATTATTGTCGCCATCAATAAAATTGATAAGCCAAGCGCAAATGTAGAGCGTGTAAAACAGGAACTTTCCGAGTATGAATTGATTCCTGAAGACTGGGGCGGAAGTACTATTTTTGTTCCGGTATCTGCACATACAGGCGAGGGAATTGAAACCCTTCTTGAGATGATTCTTCTGACAGCCGAGGTATGCGAGCTTAAGGCAAATCCGAAGCGTTCCGTGCGCGGTCTTGTTATTGAAGCGCAGCTTGACAAAGGAAAAGGTCCTGTGGCGACAATCCTTGTACAGAAGGGAACCCTTCATGTAGGAGATTTTATTGCGGCAGGTGCATGCAGTGGTAAGGTTCGTGCAATGATGGATGACAAGGGCCGCAGAGTAAAAGAAGCAGGTCCGTCTACTCCTGTTGAGATTCTCGGCCTTGGAGATGTTCCAAATGCAGGTGAAATTCTCATGTCCTTTGACAGCGATAAAGAGGCGAAAAACTTCGCAGGAGCGTTTGTATCTGAGAATAAGAACCGTCTTCTTGAAGAGACAAAAGGCAAGCTTTCTCTTGATAATCTCTTTGATCAGATTCAGGCAAGCGATTTAAAAGAGCTCCCTCTTATTATCAAAGCAGACGTACAGGGTTCCGTGGAAGCAGTAAAGCAGAGCCTTACAAAACTCTCCAACGAAGAAGTGGTAGTAAAAGTAATTCATGGCGGTGTTGGTGCTGTCAATGAATCTGATGTAAGCCTTGCGGCAACATCCAATGCTATTATTATTGGATTTAATGTTCGTCCGGATGCAACTGCAAAACAGCTTGCAGAGCAGGAAGGCGTAGACATGCGTCTGTACCGTGTCATCTACCAGGCAATCGAAGATGTAGAAGCTGCCATGAAGGGTATGCTTGATCCTGTATTTGAGGAGAAAGTAATTGGTCATGCACAGGTTCGTCAGCTTTTCAAAGCTTCTGGTGTAGGTACAATCGCAGGAAGCTACGTTCTGGACGGATATTTCCAGAGAAACTGCAAGGTTCGTATTTCCAGAGAAGGCGATCAGATTTTCGAGGGTGATCTTGCATCTCTTAAGAGATTTAAAGATGATGTAAAAGAAGTAAAAGCAGGATATGAATGCGGTCTCGTATTTGATAACTTTAATGATTTAAAAGAAGATGATATAGTAGAAGCATATATCATGGTGGAAGTGCCAAGATAGGAGTGAGGCATAAATGAGAAAAAACAGCATTAAGAATACCAGGATTAACGGAGAAGTGCAGAAAGAGTTAAGCACAATTATCCGGAATGAGATCAAAGACCCGCGTATTCACCCAATGACATCTGTGATGGCTGTGGAGGTTGCTCCTGATCTAAAAACATGTAAAGCATATATCAGTGTTTTTGGCTCAAAAGAAGCAAAGGAAGATACCATTAAGGGACTTTCAAGCGCAGAGGGCTATATCAGAAGACAGCTTGCCAGAAACTTAAATCTCCGCAATACTCCGGAAATTCGCTTTATTCTTGACGAGTCCATTGAATACGGTGTAAATATGTCAAAACTTATTGATGATGTGGCAAAGAAAGATGCTTCCGGCAGGGAGACAGAAGAATAGCGAGGTAGAGCGCGTATGAATAATATTTCAGAGGTACTGGAGCAGGTAAAGACAATGTGCATTTCAGGCCACATACGTCCCGATGGGGACTGTGTGGGCTCCTGTATGGCTCTGTATCTGTATATAAAGGAGTGGTATCCGGAGATACAGGTCGATATATATCTTGACAATCCCAAACCGGTATTCGGTCACATTGACAGGATTGATGAGATAAAGACAGAAATTGATGGCAAAAAAGAATACGATCTTTTTGTCACCTGTGATGTAAGTGCAAAAGAGCGGATCGCACCTGCAGGAGAATATTTTGAAAGTGCGAAAAAAACAGTATGTATTGATCATCACATCAGCAATCCGGGGTTTGCAGATATAAATTATATCCGGGGAGATATAAGCTCTGCCAGTGAGGTGCTTTACGGACTTCTGGATAAAGAAAAGGTAAACCGTTCTGTTGCTGCTTCCATTTATACGGGAATGGCACACGACACAGGTGTGTTTCAGTATTCTTCCACAACTCCAGAGACGATGTGCATTGCAGGTGAGCTTATGAAAACCGGCTTTAATTTCAGCCGGATTATTGATGAATCTTTTTATCAGAAGACATACATTCAGAATCAGGTAATGGGACGTGTGCTTGCCGAAAGCATTATGCTTCAGAATGGAAAATGTATTGTCGGTTATATGAAAAAGAAGGATATGGATTTCTACGGTGTGGACGGAAAAGATCTGGACGGAATTGTGAGTCAGCTTCGCCTGACACAGGGAGTGGAAGTTGCCCTGTTCCTTTATGAGACAGAGAGTCAGACATTTAAGGTATCCATGCGCTCCAATGGAAAAGTTGATGTAAGCAGAATTGCTGTGTTTTTTGGAGGCGGCGGTCACACAAGAGCTGCAGGCTGCGATTTGCAGGGATCTATGTATGATGTAGTAAACAACATTACGGCACAGATTGAAAAACAGCTTCAGGAACAGGATGACTGAAAACAGAATATGAATGGAATTATTGTAATCAGAAAAGAAAAAGGTTATACCTCTCATGATGTGGTGGCAAAGCTTCGGGGAATCCTCCATATGAAAAAAATAGGTCACACGGGAACGCTTGATCCGGAGGCGGAGGGCGTTCTTCCGGTGGCTCTTGGAAAGGGAACCCGTCTTGTGGAGCTTCTTACAGAAAAAGAAAAGACATACGAGACAGTGATGCGTCTTGGTGTTTCCACAGATACGCAGGATATGACAGGAAGAGTTTTAGAAGAAAAAGAAGTTTCTGTGACAGAG
>UQJE01000068.1 GCA_900541345.1 uncultured Blautia sp. | reverse complement strand
GATTCATCATTGACAACAGTTTTGGAAAATGCAAACAATTATTCTAAATTGATTTTAGCAGATAGCGTTGTACAGAAACAAATGAAATCGGGAAATATAGTTTCCGATTTTGATAAACAGCAGCTATTAATCAGTCGAATTTATTCTATTACACAATTCTCAGAAAGTGTAGATACGGTCTGGTTGATTGACCAAAATGAACAAAAATTAACGGTAGGGCAGAGTGCAGATTTTTCTATCAAAAAAGATACGACAGAGTATAACTGGATAAAAAAGCTGAATGGCAAGGCGAAGCTGTTGATTCAGAAAAGTAATGGACAGAATTATCCTGTATTGGTCAGAGCATTTAAGGATTTGAATGAATTTCAGACAATTGGTATTATTGGCGTTCAGATTGATAATAAAAAATTAGAATCCCTGGTTTCTGAAAGCATAATTTCCGGAAATGAAAGAATTATTATTCTAAATGAAGACAATGAAACAATCTGCTCGACTGGAGATTTTCATGAATCAATGAAAATTTCTGAAATGGTACAGGAATTGGACAGTTCTGCGGGGGAAGTGATTCATCTAAAAAAAATTAACGGAAAATATTATTATCTGTCGGGGATTATAAACAGAGAAAAGGATTGGAAAATTATCCGCTATTCACCGGTGATAAAAACAGAAATTTTCAGCGGTATGTTTCGATTTAATATTATTTTGATTATGGGACTTGGTTTAATTATTATTTGTATATCATTGATATTTGCTCGGTTTTTGACAGTGCCAGTTCAGATTCTTTTAGACAAAATGGAAAGTATAGAATATGGAGAACCTGAAAAAATAAATGAGAAAGCATATTTGAGTGAATTCAGAACTCTGTTTCATGGATATAACAAAATGGTTGATGAAATAAAATGCCTGCTTCAGGAAACAATTGTAAAGCAAAAAAGAATTCGAATTGTGGAATGGAATGAAATGCAAGAATTGATGAAACCTCATTTTCTTTACAATACTCTGGAATCACTGGAGGCGCTGATTTTGATGGAAGAAACGGAAAAAAGTACAAAGCTGGTAAGAAATCTGGGACAGTTTTACAGGAAATCTGTTAGTGGGGGAAGAGAATTTCTTACCATAAATGAAGAAATTCAGATTGTAAAGGATTATGCGGATATATTAAAAATTCGTTTTGGAGAAAGCTTTAAATTTGATGTGAGGTTGAATAAGGAATATGGATATTATAAAATACCAAAGCTTACGATTCAGCCATTGGTCGAAAATGCTTTTCAGCATGGAGTTCGAAGTCAGGAAAAGTACGGGTATATTCAGGTGTGTGTAGAAGGAGAAGAAAATCAGATACATATTTCTGTTAAGGATAACGGAAAAGGAATACCAAATGATATTATCCGTGAGTTCGAAAAAGGGAAAATGCCAGATGAAAAACGGAGTCTGGGTCTCAGAGGGACGATCCAGAGACTTAAAATGATATATGAAGGTGCGTTTTCATATAAAATTTGTAATGGGGAATTGGCAGAAGTCCATATTTATATAGACAGCAGCGTATTGGAGGAAGAGAAGGGTGAAAAAACTGAAGGTAGTTGTTATCGATGATGAAATGCTTATAAGAAAGTTGATTCGTATGAAGATAGACACCAAGAGGCTGAATCTCGAGATTGTGGGAGAATATGCTAATGGTGCATCTGCATTGCAGGATTTGGAAGAAATAAAACCGGATATTGTGATCAGTGATATTTGTATGCCGGAAGCAGATGGATTGTTGTTCAGTGAAGAATGTGTAAAGCGTTTTCCGGAAATAAAAATAATACTGGTTACAGGATACGATGATTTCGAGTATGCCAGAAGAAGCATTAAGGCGGGTGTGTTTGATTATATTTTAAAACCTGTTCAGGAAGAGGAATTAAATGCTTCTCTGGAACGTGCAGTAAATGAAATTCTTAAAAGCTGCGATGAAAAGGAAAGGCAGAAGCAGTTTTTAAGAGAGATGAACTTAAATAAAGCAGCATTGCGGGATATTTATCTCAATGATATTTTGAGCAAGAATCAGAATATAGAAGATATGAAAGAAAAGCTTCTTGACTATGGGATTTATATAGATAGCAATACAGCGAAAGGACTGCAACTGGGCTTGCTCGTGGTAGAAGAGGGGTTTTACGAGCCTGAAATAGTTTTGCAAATAATAGAAGAAACAAAAACTTTTTTTCAGAGTGACGAGGGGATTATTGTATTAAAAGATTTATGGAATAGAATTGTGATTATTTCTGAATGTATGGAAATGCCATTTGTGGAGTGTCTGGATATATTGAACTCTTTAATAAAAACAAAATATAAGTGTCATTTATTTATGGGTGTTTCTAAAAAATTTTCCGGATGGAAGGAAGTACATATGGCATATTTGGATGCTTTGGAGTTTATTCAGGACAGACGTATGGAAAAAAATAGAAATGGGACAGCAGATTTTGCAGAGTGGGAAAATATAAAAAATATCATTGAAAAGGGAAATATAGAAGAGATTCAAAAACAGGGAGAGATGTTGCTGAACAGCGAAAATATGAATTTAGAAGAAGAGAATCAGCGCCTTCAGAAAAGATTTCAAAAACTCTGTATTGATCTGGAAGTTAATCAAGAACACATTCTTTTCTTAAAAGAACTGTCATGGGTGTACACAGAGGAGCAGATAAAATATTGCGTCAATAATATCCTGACAGAGCTGGCAATCAGAAAAAAAATTAGTTCTCAGGAAAATAACAGTGAAACAGTGGAAAACGTTCTTGTTTATATGCTGCATCACATTGGCGAAGATTTAAGCCTGAATCTGCTTGCGGAGAAATTTTGTCTGAGCAGATGTTATTTAAGTAAAATGATTAAAAGTTTCACAGGAAAAAAATATGTGGAACTTCAGTCGGATATACGACTGCGAAATTTACTGGAAATGATTCATACCACAAATATGAAAGATTACGATATTGGAAATATGATAGGGATTCAGGACCCTCATTATTTGAGCATCTGGTTTAAAAAAATGATGGGCTGTTCTATTACGGAATATCGAAAATGTATCGACGAAAAAACAAAATAATGAAATTGAATCAGTAAAAAGGACAAGAAAATGAAACATTTATAGAAGGTTTATGAATGTATTTTCTAGTCCTTTTTCTTTATAATGATACTATCATAAAACAAATCAAAGGAGAACGGAAAATGAAAAAGACATTAAAAAAAGCAGGTGCCCTTTTACTCGCGACAGGTTTGGCTGTTTCCTCAGCAATACCAGTAATGGCAAAAGATAAGGAGGAAGAAATCACACTTACTATCTGGCATCAGTCTGTAGCTGATACGGATCCGGTCAAAAAAATTATCGAGGATTCTGTGGAAGAATACCATGAATTACATCCAAATGTTACCATTGAGCAGGATGGGGTTACAGGTGAACAGTACAAAACAAAGATTAAAACAGCATTTGCAGCAGGAGAAGCGCCGGATATTTCATATATGTTCAGTGGAGGAAGTTTTGTAAAACCGTACATTGACGCAGGCTATTTGTTGCCTATTGATGATTATGTAAGCGAAGACACTTTAAATAAAGTGCTTCCTGGAATGCTTGATGGTTGTACATTTAATGAAAAGCTGTATACTCTGCCAACCGTAACGTTCCTCGCAAATCTGTATTGTAATACAGAGATGTTTGAAGCAGCAGGGGCAGAGATTCCAACAAACTGGGATGAACTTCTTGAGGCGGTTGAAAAATTAAAAGAGGCAGGTTATACTCCGATTATTTTAGGGGAAAAGGACAGATGGCCGGGAATGTATCTGTATGACATTATTTCGGCAAGAACAGCCGGAAATCCTGGTTTGGAGGAGGCATTTGCCGATCCTTCCAAATTTAATACAGAACCATTTATTGAAGCGGCTAGAAAACTTCAGGAGCTCGTCGAGGCCGGTGCTTTTAATGACAGTATGATGAGTATGAGCTATGACGAGATGGTAGAAGGTTTTGCAGCAGGACAAGGAGCTATGCTTTTCCAGGCAAACTGGACACATCCATCTATTCAGGCAGACACGGCAGCAACAAAAGGAAAAGTGAAATGTGTGGCATTTCCTGTAATTGAAGGCGGCGCTGGAAGTATCACAGAATTTTCAGGAGGAAGTTCTGATGGATATTATATTAATGCAGAGTGTGAATATCCGGAAGAGGCAGTAAAATATTTGGAATACCTGAGTAATAAAATTGGTGAGGTAGGATATCAGCAAGGAGCAGGTCTTCCGTGCTGGGATACTACGGGCGTTGATACACAGGGCTTAACTCCGCTTGATAAAGAATCAGCAGCATTGATGGAGACCGGAACATCTTATATTTCATGGTGGGATAATATTCTTTCTGCTGAAGATTCTGAGACTTACAAAGATTTACTGGCTCAGTTAATGGCAATGAAAATTACACCGGAAGAATTTTGCGAGAATATGGCGAAACTCAGCCCATCAGAATTTTATTCAAAATAACTGCTTATAAAAGGGCTGCATTTATTTGCGGTCCTTTTTCTTTCAGATTCAGATATGTAAGGAGCGAACAAAATGCGGAAAATATTGTCAAATAAAAAAGCAATTGCGTTATTTATGCTTCCTACAGTACTTTTAATAGGGGTTTTGATTATTGTTCCAATTGGGCTTTCAGTATACTATAGTTTGTTGGATTGGGACGGTATCGGAAAAAGTATTTTCGTAGGATTGAGAAATTATAAAGATTTACTTTCAGATGAGCGATTTTTAAATTCTGTAAAAAATTCGTTATTATATGCAGGCTGTTCCTTGGTTATACAGCTTCCATTTTCTTTGTTACTTGCTATTGTAGTGGCAAATGTAAAAAAAGGAGAAAGATTTTACCGTACAACATTTTTTATCCCTGTTATTATTTCCAGTGTCGTAATAGGGCAGCTATGGCAGAAAATATACAATGGAGACTATGGTCTTTTAAATTCATTTCTTTCCATGATTGGCGTGCAGGGACAGGACTGGCTGGGACAGGAAAGTACGGCATTGATATCAGCGTTTATTCCAAACTTATGGCAGTATGTTGGCTATCATATGCTGATTATGTATGCGGGGATTAAGTCTATATCACCGGATATTAATGAAGCTGCAAGGATTGATGGTGCAAGTAAAACTCAGATTGCTTTTAAAATTACCATACCGTTGTTGAAACCGGTATTACAGGTATGCACAACCTTTTCTCTCATTGGAGCACTTAAGATTTTCGATTTAATTTATGTTCTTACTGGAGGAGGACCATTCTTCTCCACAGAAGTACCGACAATTTATATGTATAAAACAATATTTGATTCTTTTAAATATGGATACGGAAGTGCCATTGCAATATTTGTAATTATAGAGTGTCTGATTTTAACCTGTATACTTCGGACATTATTTAGAGATAAGGAGAAGGCGTAGCTATGACGAAAAAAAAGATGAAAAATGGAAAAAATACCATTACACATATATTATTGTCACTTTTTGCGTTTGTTCAGATTTATCCCTTATTCTGGCTGTTTGAATTTTCGCTGAAGGATAACAGCGAAATTTTTGGAGGAAATATTGCAGGTCTTCCACAGCATTGGAGATTTGGGAATTATGTGACTGCTTTTTTTCAGGCAAATATTATGCAGTATTTTTTCAACAGTGTTCTTGTTACTGTCATTACAATAGCACTGACAATAATAATAGCGGCAATGTCGTCTTATGCAATTTCAAGAATGATATGGAAAGGCAGTGAAATTACATTAAAGCTTGTTCTTATGGGAATGATGGTACCGATTCATGCAGCGCTGCTTCCGCTTTTTATTATTTTAAGTAAATCTCATATGCTGAATTCGTATCTATCATTGATTATCCCTTATGTTGCGTTTGGGCTTCCGATGGCGATTTATCTGTTTATCAGTTTTATGGAATCATTGCCAAGGGAATTGGAAGAAGCTGCTGCAATCGATGGTTGCGGAATTTATCAGATGTTTTTCCGGATTATTTTACCGCTGATTCGTCCAGCAATTGCAACAGTAAGCATTTTTACATTTATTTCCGCCTGGAATGAATTAATGTTCGCAGTTACATTTATTAATAAGGCAGAGTATAAGACTCTGACAGTTGGAATTATGTCAATGGTAGGCGCTTATACAACTAAGTGGGGGGAAATTGGAGCAGGTCTTATGATTGCTACAATTCCTACGGTTATTATGTATTTATTATTAAGCAAACAGGTGCAGCAGAGTCTTGTTGCCGGTGCAGTGAAAGGATAAAAAAATGAGAAAAAATGCAAAACTAACGGTATATGCAGATTGCAGCAGAAACAAAATCAGTAAAAATATTTTTGGCCATTTTATGGAACATTCCGCAGATGTGATATATGGAAGTGTATACGATCCGAAAAGTAAACTTGCAGATGAAGATGGATTTCGGACAGATGTACTGGAAGCTTTGAGAGAAGTGCAGGTTCCGATGCTCAGGTATCCAGGAGGAAATTTTGTTTCCAATTATCACTGGGAAGACGGCATCGGTCCAAAAGAAAAAAGACCCAAAGTGTTTGACTATGCGTGGCTTGCGGAAGATGATAATCGCATGGGTACGGTAGAATTTATAAAATTATGTGAAAAGACAGGCGCAGAACCATATTTATGTGTGAATATGGGAAGCGGAACAGCAGAAGAGGCGATGCACTGGGTTGAATTCTGTAATGGTACAGGCGATACAAAATATGCGAATATGCGAAGGAATCTTGGATATGAGAAACCTTTCGGTGTAAAATACTGGGGACTTGGAAACGAAATGTACGGTGACTGGCAGTTTGGCTCATGCAGCGCCGCGGAATACGCGAAAAAAGCGCTGGATTTTGCAAAAGCAATGAAATGGGTAGATCCGTCCATCGAATTGGTAGCATGTGGATATGATCTGGGAAGCGACTGGAATTATGAGGTGGCAAGAGTATTAAAACCGCTGATCAGTCATGTGGCAATCCATCATTATTCTATTGGCTATGATATTTTTAAAGATGAAGATTATGAGCAGTGCATGTATATCCCGGATTATCTTACAAAGCTGACAAATGTAGCGAAGGCATCTATTATAGCGGGGACGAACGATGCGCTCACAGACATCAAAGTCGCGTGGGACGAATGGAACACACACGCCTGGGATTTTAAAACGGATAAGAATGACTGTAAGTATACTTTGAAAAACACTATTTTAACAGCAGGTATTTTGCATTCCTTTATCAGAAGCAGCGATGTTGTGGAGATTGCGAGTTATTCTCCGTTTGTTAATGTATGTGGAGCAATTTCCGTAGACGAAGACGGTGTACTGAAAAGATCTCAATATTATGTATTTGAACTGTTTTCTAAAATATTCAGACAATGTGACGAATATGTAGAGACACATATGGATGTGGAAAAGTACAGTCTTCCTGAGGTCATTGATTATTCAAACAGAATGGCAGAAGCAAAATTTGCATTAGATGCAAAAGGAGAAAAGAGAATCGTAAGTACAGCCTATATTGACTGTGTTGCAGCAATGAATGAGGAGCATTCAGAACTGAGTATTTCTTTTATTAATAAAAATCCACAAGATGATTATGATGTGGAATTATCTGTTCTCGGAAGCAATGTACAGTGGGATACAGCGAAATGTTATCAGATTTATCATGAAAATTTTGAAGCGTATAATACAAAAGAAAATCCGAAGAATGTGGCAGTGAAAAAAGCAGAAGGAATCATGAATGGACAGAGCATACAGTTGAATGCACATTCGATCACAGTGCTGACAGTGAAGCTGGAGAAATAGGACTATGATAAAAGTAGCAAAAATAAAGAATGGTTATGTAAGGGGGACGGCAGCAGCAGATCCCAGAATTATATCATTTAAAGGAATTCCTTATGCACAGCCTCCGGTGGGCGAAAACCGTTGGAGAGCGCCTAAACCATGTGAAGACTGGGAGGGAATCAGAGATTGTATAGAATTTTCTCCAATTTCCATGCAAAGTATACCAGGACTGGATAAAGAGAATATTTATACGAAGGAATGGAATGTAGACAGCGAAATCCCCATGAGTGAAGATTCCCTTTATTTGAATGTCTGGACTCCGGCCGGAACACCGGAGGACAGTCTGCCAGTATTTGTGTGGATCCACGGAGGAGCCCTTCAATGGGGAAACAGCGCTGAGATGGAATTTGACGGAGAAAGACTGGCGCGAAGAGGTATTGTTGTAGTAACGATAAATTATCGGCTGAATGTATTTGGCTTTCTGGCCCATCAGGATATGCTGAATGGAAAAGGCGATATGAATGTGGGAAATCTGGATCAGCAGTTTGCGCTCAGATGGACAAAAGAAAATATCCGGGCTTTTGGTGGAAATCCTGAATGTATTACGATTGGAGGACAGTCAGCCGGAGGGGGAAGCGTTGTCACGCAGTTAAACTGTGCAGAAAACAGAGAATACATACAGGGTGCGATTATAGAAAGCGGCATCTTCGGACAGCCGTTTAAGCTTGGATTTCCGGATTCGACAGAAGAAGCAATGGAGTGGGGAAAACAATTTCTGGATATGCTGGGAGTGTCCACACTTGATGAAGCCAGAAAATTGCCTGCCTGTTATATCAGAGATAAAAATGATGAGTTTGGAAAACTCTGGGGAACAGTGGAAGATGGTATTTTTCAGAAAGATAATTACCAGAATAATATATCATCAGGAATGTTTGCTGATGTTCCGATTCTGACCGGCTGGACAGATAATGAATTTATTACGGAAGGGATAAATGCAGTTGAAGTTGGAACCAGAGCATTCTGCCGTTTACTGGAAGACAACGGATATAAAAGTCCGCATTATGTATATGAATTCGGACCGGATATTCCGGGAGAAGATTGCCCGGGGGCTTTTCATTCCTCAGATCTTTGGTTCTTTTTTGAGACACTGGCAAAATGCTGGAGACCTTTTACAGGAAAGCATTATGATCTTTCACGTCAGATGTGCAATTACTGGGCTAATTTTATTAAATGTGGAGATCCAAACGGAGCGGACTGTACGGGACTCCCTATGGAAAAATGGGCATCTTTTGACAGTGAGGAATCAAACCTTATGTTTTTCGGTAATGAACTTGAGGAGAAGAAAAAGGCTGCAGATTCAAAGACCTGCTTATTTTTAGAAAGAGAAAAAAGCGGATATAAAGAAAATGAAAAATAAAGAAGAAAATGCATACGAATTTTTGTGCCGCATACCAAGGGTGGATTTTTATCAGAAGAATATACATTATCTTGCACCGGTGTATTATGGAAACGAACATCCAAGACAATACATGGAATGTTTTTATAAAGACGGAGGCGAAAAGATGCCGGTTATTATATGGATTCATGGAGGCGCATGGGACGATGAATTTCTTACCGCGTCCTACAGACCGGAATCCGCGCTGACTTTGCTGGCAGAAAGAGGATACTTTATTGCATGTCTGGAATATCGGCTGGCAAGACATAAAGCTTTGCCGGCGTGTCTGGAAGACTGCCAGACAGCAATTGAATATTTGCGGAAAAATGCAGAGAAATATTATATTGATCCGCATAAAATTGGTCTTTGGGGAGAATCGGCAGGGGCACATATTGCATGTATGGCAGGCAGTGATTATAATAATAGAAATATTATACCCGTGCAGGGAATTGTCTCATTTTACTGTCCTTCCAATCTGGTGGAAATGCTGGAAGAACAGAATGGAAATCCGGGCTTTCTGGTAAATGTACTGCCGGATTATCCTCTGTCAGAAGAAGAACAGATAAAAGTTTTCGAAAAAATGAGTCCAGTTTACTATGCAGATAAAAAATCCATTCCTCCTATTCTTCTGTTTCATGGCGATAAGGATGAAGTAGTGAATTACAGACAATCCTGTGAATATAAAATGAGACTGGAAGATGCGGGAAATAATGCAGAACTCATAATTGTACAGGGACAGGGACACGGATTTTTTGAGGGTCAGGCATATTATGACAAAGTAATAGAATTTTTTGAAAAGGAAGTAGCAAATAAATAAGAGCAGGAGATTTGAATATGAATAGAGAAGAAGCTCGACAGAAGGCGTGGGAGTTGGTTTCACAGATGACTGTGGAGGAAAAAGCATCACAGTTGAAATTTGATGCAGAAGCGATACCGAGGCTTGGAATCCCGGCATATAACTGGTGGAATGAAGCGCTGCACGGAGTGGCAAGAGCAGGAACCGCGACAGTATTTCCTCAGGCAATAGGTCTTGCGGCTGCCTTTGATACAGAGATGATGAAAGAAATCGGTTCTGTAATTGCGACAGAAGGACGTGCAAAATATAATGAAAATCAGAAACACGGTGACAGAGATATTTATAAAGGGCTTACGTTCTGGGCGCCCAATGTTAATATTTTTCGTGATCCGAGATGGGGAAGAGGCCATGAGACATACGGAGAAGACCCATATCTTACGTCACGTCTTGCAGTACCTTTTATTGAAGGTCTTCAGGGAGACGGAGAATATATGAAAGCGGCAGCCTGTGCAAAGCATTTTGCCGTTCATTCCGGACCGGAGGCAAAGAGACATTTTTTTAATGCGGAAGCGTCAAAAAAAGATATGGAAGAAACATACCTGCCTGCTTTTGAGGCCTGCGTAAAAGAAGGCAAAGTGGAAGCAGTCATGGGAGCTTATAACCGCACAAACGGAGAACCATGTTGTGCCAGTGAAGAATTGATGAAGCATTATCTTCGTGAAAAGTGGGGATTCCAGGGACATTATGTATCAGACTGCTGGGCAATCCGCGATTTTCATGAAAACCATAAGGTGACAGAACGACCGGAGGAATCTGTAAAAAAAGCACTGGAAGCAGGCTGTGATTTAAACTGCGGCTGCACATATGAAAAGATTTTGAACGCTTACAGAGAAGGAATAATTGATGAAAAATACATAACAGAATCCTGTGTACGTTTGTTTACTACAAGATTTTTGCTTGGAATGTTTGATAAGACGGAATATGATGAAATTTCTTACCTGGAAGTGGAGAAAGAGGAACATTTAAAGCTTGCAGAGAAGGCGGCTTCCGAGAGTCTGGTATTATTAAAAAATGACGGGACACTTCCGTTAAAACAGCAGAATATCCATACTATTGGAGTGATAGGACCGAATGCAAACAGCAGAAATTCTCTGATTGGAAATTATCATGGAACCTCCTCTGAATATGTAACAGTGTTGGAAGGATTGAAGCAGACAGTTGGAGAGAATATTAGAGTCTTGTATTCAGAAGGCTGTCATTTATGGAAAGATACGATTGAGCATCTTGCTGCACCGGGAGAACCGGATCGACTGGCAGAGGCACAGACTGTTGCAGAATATTCAGATGTGATTGTTCTTGTAGTAGGGCTTGATGAGACTCTGGAAGGAGAAGAAGGAGATACAGGAAATTCAGATGCATCTGGAGACAAGAAAGATTTGGAATTTCCGGCGTCGCAGCAAAAATTAATGGATAAGATTCTGTCATATGAAAAGCCGGTAATTGTAGTTAATATGGCAGGAAGTGCCATGAATTTAAGTGTAGCGCAAGAAAAAGCATCAGCAATTATTCAGGCGTGGTATCCGGGCGCCAGAGGTGGGAAAGCAGTGGCAGATGTGATTTTTGGCGTGAAATCTCCATCAGGAAAGCTGCCTGTAACATTTTATAAAGACATTTCGGATATTCCGGATTTTGAAGATTATTCAATGGAAAACAGGACTTATCGATATTATACAGGCGAGCCGCTCTATCCGTTCGGATACGGACTCAGTTATGGACAATGTGTGGTAAAAGCTGTATCTGCTGAAAATGTGTACAGTCAGGAAAAAGAATTTGAAGGTATCAAATTTTCCGTTGAAATAGAAAATAAAAAAGATATGGCAACAGATGACGTACTGCAGATATATATAAAAGATACAGATACAGAGTATGCAGTTCTGAATCCGGCTCTGGCAGCATTTAAGAGAATCCATCTCGATGGAAATGACAGCGATAAAGTAGAGATTTCCGTGGATAAAAAAGCATTTACAAGCGTAGATGAAAATGGAAATCGAGAGATTACAGGCAAAAATTTCAAGGTTTATGCAGGGTTTTCCCAGCCTGATTCACGAAGTGAAGTTCTTACAGGTATTAAGTGCAAAGAAATAATGTGCAGGATATAGAGATTTTATCAGGATAAGAGGGGGAGTGCTCAAAGTGGGCACTCCCTCTGTAGCTTTATATTTAGGAAAAAGGAAAACGCTGAGAAATCAGGAATACTTATTTAAAATCCATTGACAGCCACAAGCTCTCTTGCTACAATAAAATTACATATCTGGGACTATTCTCAGCCGTTCGGCTCTAAATCCCCATATGAATTATTAATTGAATATGGCGGAAAGGAGAATTAAAATGCGATGGCAAAACGAACCTTAAAAAACCTGAACCTTCTGGACGATTTTTTATTTGGAACACTTGTCTCCCATAAAGAATTTGGCGAAGCCTTCTGCCGGAAGCGCTCTATGATCTGGAAGCAGAAAACGCAAAAAACAGAAAGAAACGTCAGTACCTTCCTAAATGGGCACGTTTTTACCGTGCAATTGTGGCCGGACACAGTCTTGCGTCCGGCGAAGATTATGGAACATTAAAAGATGTATACATTATTATCATTCTTCCATACGACCCATTTGACCGGGATCGTATCATTTATACTATACGTAATATGTGCCAGGAAGACCCTTCCATGCCATATGAGGACGGGGCAAGGACCATATTTCTTTACACAAAAGGAACAAAAGGTAATATTTCCAAAGAACTTCGGGAGCTTCTTCATTACATGGAAGATACAGAAGAGAAAAATGCAGTAAACTCATCTTTGCAGAAAATACAGAAAATGGTAGAAAAGGTAAAAGAAGATAAGGGGGTGTTTCTGGAATATATGAAGATCTGGGAACGGGAACAGATGATTCGGGAAGAGGGCATGGAGGCTGGAATTGCCGCCGGAAAAAAAGAAGGTATCGCCCTGGGAAAAGCGGAACAGGAAAAAGAAACAGAGAAAGAACGCCGGAGGGCTGAAAAAGCGGAAAAAGAAGTAGAGGAACTCCGAAAGAAGCTTTTGGAATTACAGAAACAAGATTAAAGCAATAGGGCGGAATAACTTGAATTCCTGACATATAAAAACCCCCTGGAATATGCCAATTTTTGGTATATTCCGGGGGATTTTATATAACAGGAAACATCTTCCAACATATTTTATTTACAACAGCAGAATCCCATTCTCCTCTGCAGTCTTTCGCATTTCTTCCGGCCAGAGAGA
>UQJE01000067.1 GCA_900541345.1 uncultured Blautia sp. | reverse complement strand
CTTCCCCGGATTACTCCGGAAAAACGGGCTTTTCTCTCGCTTGGACACAAATTTCTTATTTTATTTAAGAAAATTATTATTTATAATTTACGATTTTTCCGAACTCTTCTTTCAGAGAAGCACCGCCAACAAGACCGCCGTCAATATCGTTCTGTGCAAACAGTTCCGGAGCAGTTCCTGCATTTACAGAACCGCCGTACTGAATACGGATTGCTTCTGCTGTTGCTTCATCATAAATTTCTGCGATGCATGCACGGATTCCAGCGCAAACCTCCTGAGCCTGCTCAGTTGTTGCTGTTTTACCTGTTCCGATAGCCCAGATTGGTTCATAAGCGATAACAGCTGTTTTTGCCTGATCTGCTGTCACACCCTGGAAACCAATTTTAACCTGCTGACGGATGAAGTCCATTGTCACACCCTGCTCTCTCTGTGTCAGAGTTTCGCCGCAGCACATAATCGGAGTAATACCGTGCTCGAATGCTTTCAGCATTTTTTTGTTTACTGTCTCATCTGTTTCAGCAAAATATTCTCTTCTCTCGGAATGTCCCAGAACAACATATTTTACACCTGCATCTGTAAGCATATTTGGGGAAATCTCACCTGTATATGCGCCTTTTTCTTCAAAGTACATATTCTCAGCACCAACCTGGATATTGCTTCCCTTTGCAGCTTCCACAACCGGGATAATATCAATTGCAGGTACACAGAACACTACATCTACCTCTTCGTTTGCTACGAGAGGTTTTAATGTTTCTACTAATTTTACTGCCTCGCTTGGTGTCATGTTCATTTTCCAGTTACCAGCGATAATTTTTTTTCTTGCCATTTTTCTATTCTCCGTTCATATTGAATTGATAGGATTATTTTTTATTTTATAAGGAAACACCATGTTCACTAGATTCTGTTTCGCATCATCAAGTGTTCAATGCCAGCGTTCTACTTATCGTTTGCTGCTGCCACACCAGGAAGCTCTTTTCCTTCCAGGAATTCAAGGGAAGCACCGCCGCCTGTGGAGATATGTGTCATTTTATCACCATATCCAAGGATATTTACTGCTGCTGCAGAATCTCCACCGCCGATGATTGTTGTTGCTTCTGTCTCAGCCAGTGCTTTCGCAACAGCCTCTGTACCATGTGCAAAGTTCGGCATCTCGAAGCAGCCCATCGGTCCGTTCCATACAACTGTCTTCGCATCTTTTACAGCATCTGCGAATAATTTTTCTGTTTCCGGTCCGATATCCATTCCTTCCCAGCCTTCCGGAATCTCACCGCGTTTTACAACCTGAATGTTGCAGTCGTTGGAGAAGGAATCGCCGATTCTGTTATCTACAGGAAGAAGAAGCTTCACGCCTTTTTCTTCTGCTTTTTTCATCATATCCAGTGAATACTGAAGGTAGTCGTCCTCGCAGAGAGATACACCAATCTGTCCGCCCATAGCTTTGGAGAATGTGTATGCCATACCGCCGCCGATAATAAGAACGTCTACTTTGTCAAGAAGGTTGTTGATAACGGAAATTTTGCTGGAAACTTTTGCACCACCAAGAATAGCAACAAACGGTCTTTCCGGATTGTTTACTGCGTTTCCAAGGAAGTCGATTTCTTTCTGCATCAGATAACCAACTACTGCTGTGTCAACAAACTGTGTTACACCAACATTGGAGCAATGTGCTCTATGAGCAGTACCGAATGCGTCATTTACGAATACATCACAGAGAGATGCAAGCTCTTTGCTGAATTCTTCTCCGTTTTTTGTTTCTTCTGCACGGTAACGTGTATTTTCAAGGAGAACTACTTCTCCGTCATTCATTGCTTCTACTGCAGCTTTTGCATTTGGTCCTACTACTTCAGGATCAGCAGCAAATTTTACTTCCTGTCCGAGCAGTTCGGAAAGGCGTACTGCTACAGGAGCAAGTGACATTTCCGGAAGAGGCTGTCCCTTCGGTTTTCCAAGATGGGAGCAAAGAATTACTTTACCACCGTCTGCGATTAATTTTTTGATTGTAGGAAGAGCTGCTACAAGACGATTCTCGTCTGTGATTTTTCCGTCCTGAAGAGGTACGTTAAAATCACATCTTACAAGAACTTTTTTGCCTTTTACATTAATATCATCAACAGATTTTTTATTCAGCATTATTCTGCCTCCTTTATTTTAAATATAGAAAAAGAGCCCGGTCCACATCAGACCGGACCCTTTCCTGAGTCTATTCTTCTACAAGTATGCCGAAATTAAGCGTTCAGCAGTTTGCCAAAGTGTTTGATTGTACGAACCATCTGGCTTGTGTAGGAGTTCTCATTGTCATACCAGGAAACAACCTGTACCTCTGTTGTGCCGTTGTCTAACGGAAGAACCATTGTCTGTGTAGCATCAAACAGAGAACCAAATCTCATACCAACGATGTCGCTGGAAACGATTTCGTCTTCATTGTATCCGAAGGATTCGTTAGCTGCTGCTTTCATAGCTGCGTTAACCTGCTCTTTTGTTACATTTCCTTCAACAACTGCTGTTAAGATAGTTGTAGAACCTGTTGGTGTTGGAACACGCTGTGCAGAACCGATTAATTTACCGTTCAGTTCCGGAATAACAAGACCGATAGCTTTTGCAGCACCTGTGCTGTTTGGAACGATATTTACTGCTGCTGCACGGCTTCTTCTTAAATCACCTTTTCTCTGCGGTCCGTCAAGTGTCATCTGATCACCTGTGTAAGCGTGGATTGTGCACATGATACCGGATTTGATTGCTGCAAGGTCATTTAATGCTTTTGCCATTGGTGCTAAGCAGTTTGTTGTACAAGATGCAGCGGAGATGATGTGGTCATCTGCTGTTAATGTGTCATGGTTTACGTTGTAAACGATTGTTTTCAGGTCATTTCCAGCCGGAGCGGAGATGATAACATGTTTTGCACCAGCATCGATATGAGCCTGTGCTTTATCTTTGGATGTGTAGAATCCTGTACACTCAAGAACTACATCTACTCCGATTTCTCCCCAAGGAAGCTCTGCAGCGTTAGCTTTTGCATAAATTTTGATTTCTTTTCCGTCTACTGTGATAGAGTCTTCGCCAGCGGAAACTTTATCGCACAGAGCGTATCTTCCCTGTGTAGAGTCATATTTTAATAAGTGAGCCAGCACTGCCGGAGATGTTAAGTCGTTGATCGCTACGATTTCAAATCCCTCTGCTCCGAACATCTGACGGAAAGCAAGACGACCGATACGTCCAAAACCATTGATTGCAACTTTTACTGCCATGATAAATTCCTCCTATGAATTAAATGGTAATTAGGCGTTTCCTTTATTTGTTAAAGAAACGTCAACCTAGGAGTATTGTACCGAATTCAAAACAAAAATTCAAGACTTTTTCTAAAAAACCTTACAAAATTTCTCAGATTGCCCTTCCTCACTGTCTGAACTTGACTTTTTTCCTGACGAAATGTAAGATTGTTACATTAAGTTTTAAAAAGTTTTAAAACAGGAGGAAATATTATGGCAAGTAAAAGACTCCAGAAGAAAAAAGCCGTTGCAGCTTCACGACTGGAAACAAAAAAAACAGATTATATAAAAATCAGCACACAGAAGGCAGAACCTGCAAAAATTACAACTGAAAATCAAAAAGAGCCACGTCTCACCGCCGCCCCCAAAGAGGACTTTATTTATCAGCAGCGCTTTTCCCGCTATTATGATGAACTGAAATGGCTGTACTGTGAACTTTATGAAAATTCAAAAGACGCTCTTTCTTATCTGAAAGACCTGACTTTACAAATGAGACGTTTTTATGACGAAAGAGAACAGGAACTCCAAAACTCCGATATAGAACGTGCAGAAAATCCAAACTGGTATCGGACAGAATCTCTTTCAGGAATGGAAATATATAAAGATTCCCTTCCTGAAACAGAAGCTGCACAAAACGAATTGTTGAATTACATGGAAGAATGCCTTGTAAATTTCCTTTTCTTAAAAGGCACAGGGAAAGACTGCTCCGCCTTTGCTGCCCGTTCCCACGGTCGCAATATCTGCATCTGTTCCGATTTTTCCTTTCATTTCCCCGAAACATTTGTACAGAGTTCAGACGCTTTTTCACCTGCCGCTTTTAACAACATGATTTTTCAGCTGCTCTCTCTTGCAAATCAGGGAACAGACATGATATGTGTAAACCCGCTTCCTCCACTCCATTCCATCGGCCGAATGATGCGTCTTGTATGTGAAATTGTATGCCCGGGAGTTCTCCTCCTTGGAAAAACAGACACGGAACAGGAATCTTCTTTTTCCTGGTTTGGCTCTCTCGAAAATCCAGTCTTCCACCTTCTATTTTCCTCCGAAAATATGGCGGACATCTGGCATACAGCTGCGACAAGAGACGTATCCCTTCTTCGCCGCCAGATAGACAAATGTACCTCTCTTCCTGAAAACTGTGTATTCCAGAACTGTCTGCGAAACCATGATGAAATCCGGTGGAATCTGGATTACTCCTATTTAAAAGACTGCGCTATGGAAGAAATACCTCACAAAAAATACTTGAACGATTTCTTTACTGGCAAATATCCTGGCTCTTTTGCAAGAGGAGAACAGTTTAAAGAAGGAGTATACGGTACAACCGCCTCCCTTTGTGGAATTGAAAAAGCAGATTTTGAGGGAAATACTCCGGCATTAGAAAAAGCAGTTCGCTATGACATTACTCTTCACAGCTTCCTTCTCTCTCTTCCGGGAATTCCGGTACTGTTAAGTGGTGATGAAATTGGAAAATTGAATGATTATTCTCTTCCTACGGGAGATTTTGACAAAAACCTGGCCGAAAACAGAAAGCTGACACACACTGTACAGGGACAGATTTTTTCTTCTCTTAACCAGTTAAAATCGGTTCGCAGCTCACACAAAGTATTTAACTCTTCTGTTCCCGCCCGCACAATAGAATCCTGGGACGTTTCAGTACTTGCCCTTGTGCGTGAAACAGATGAGGAAAAATTCATTGGCATTTACAATTTCAGCGAATACGACAAGACAGCCTGGATTAACGAAGAAGACGGCATTTATACCGATTTGATTTCTGGACGGGAAATGAAAGCAAAAGGAGTAAACATTCCTGCTTTTGGCTTCTTATGGCTTCTTCGCAAATAAATTTTAAAATAAACAGCAATAAAATAAACCCGGAAACATTTCTGAGCACTCTCGCTCAGGTTTGTTCCCGGGTTTTTTCTGACTTATTTTTATCTTTTATTTTACTTTCACAAGCTTTTCAAGAAACAAAGCCAGACGTCCTTTTTCTTCTCCGTCAAAGGAACGGCTGTACATCTTCCGGATTCCATCTGTAATCGCCTCAATAAGAATCGGAGAGAATGTCATAAGAAGAAATACAAGAATGATCATTCCAAACTCCAGAGAGCCAAGTGACAGAAGCTTTTGCAGCACTACTGCCGCAAGGAAGAAGCTGCACTGCATACTGTAGATAATCACCTTTCTGTAACGGTTCAAAGGCGCATATACCGTCTTTAAAGCTGCCATATAATTCCAGCCAGTCACAAGAACACACGCTGTATTCAGCATGATATTCGAATGATACACGTCTTGACAGACTACCATGACAGCAAACACACAGCCTGTAATAGTAACTGCTGCCGGAAAGGCATTCATAAATACATGGCGCAGAAAAGTATGATCTATCTTCTGATAATTATTTTCCTGAGCGAGAAGGAAGGTTGGTATTCCCACTGCGCATGCACTGATAAGTGACATCGGCTCAAATGGATAGGCTTCTCCGAAGAAAATCGTAATCAGAGACAACAAAACAGAAAATATAGTCTTAATCAGGAACATGGAGGCTGCAGTACGGATATTATTTACTACACGACGTCCCTGATTTACAATATGAGGCATTGCCGCAAAATTAGAATCAAGAAGAACCACATTTGCAATATTCTTTGCTGCATCGCTTCCCTCTGCCATAGCAATGCTGCAGTCTGCCTCTTTTAAAGCAAGAACATCGTTTACACCATCTCCTGTCATGGCAACCGTATGTCCCTGTTTCTTCAGAGACAGTACCATCGCCTTTTTCTGCTGCGGCGTCACACGTCCGAATACACTGTAATTTGCAACTGCCTTGTCCATCTCCTCCTGCGTGGTGATCGTCGTTGCATCCACATACTGTTCTGCATTTTTGAGCCCTGCACGTTTTGCAATAGAGGCAACCGTAACCGGATCGTCTCCCGAAATCACCTTTAAGTCTACTCCCTGACTGTCAAAAAAGCGCAGAGTATCCGGCGCTTCTTTACGGATTACGTCTGTCAGTATCAAAAGAGCTTCCGGTACAAGCCCTGAAGGCAACTCCGTTCCCACACTTTCATTTGGGCTATGCGCAAGAACAAGAACTCGAAATCCCTGTTCTGCATACTGTCCGCATTTTTCCACAAGAGCTTCGTCTCCTTCCGGAAACAAAAACTGCGCCGCACCCATAAGGTACGTTCCCTGTTCTTTAAAAGAAGCTCCGCTGTATTTTCTGTCAGATGAAAATGGAATTACATTTGTCGGCACCATATCTTTTTTTACCGCAAAATATTTTCGAAGCGCATCGGCTGTTGCATTCTGATCTTTCAGAACAGCCATGAGATTTCCCATGATACGCCCAATTTCTTTTTCAGATTCTTTTTCTGTCTCTGAAACTTCCGGAAGATTTTTCTCTGAAATCTCTTTTTCTGAAACTCCTTCTTCCAAAGTTTCATCTTCTGCAAAAACAGCCGTATCTTCCTCTAAAACCGTCTCTGCAAGCTCTGACTCTCTCCAGTTCGGATCATATACATCTACCCTTTCCACACACATGGTTCCCTCTGTGATCGTTCCTGTTTTATCAAGACAGAGCGTATCTACCCGCGCCAGAGTCTCAATGCAATAAAGCTCCTGTACCAGGGTCTTCTTTTTTGCAAGAGTTAATGCTCCCAATGTAAGAGCAACGCTTGTAAGAAGAACAAGTCCCTCAGGAATCATTCCCAGAACAGCTGCGACTGTACTGACAACGGAATCCTTTACACTGTCTCCCACAATGTAAAACTGTTTGTAAAAAAGCAACAGTCCAAGCGGAACAATAATAATACTGATCACCTTTAAAATCGCATTCAGAGAATTGCGCAGCTCTGAATTATGTCGTTTAAATTCCTTTGCCTCACTTGTAATCTGAGATGCATAATTATCTTTTCCTACATGGATAATCTGACAGCACGCCTCTCCTGCCGTCACAAAGCTTCCCGAAAACAGCTCGTCTCCTTCACCTTTCCCGAGATTATCTGCCTCTCCTGTAAGAAGGGATTCATTTACTTCAAGATTTCCCTCTATAATACGGCAATCCGCCGGGACTTGTTCTCCTGTTTTCAAATAAATCAAATCATCCAGAACAAGTTTCTCTGTGGAAATACTCCATTTCTTCCCATCCCTTAATACCACCGCTTTCGACTCTGTCAGGATAGCCAGTTTGTCGATCGTCTTTTTTGCACGTATTTCCTGTATAATTCCAATTACGGTATTAATAATGATAATTCCTACAAACATGGAGTTTTTATACGACCCCACAAAAAGCACCAAAACAAGGAGCACAGCATTTAAAAAGTTAAAAAACGTCAGTGTATTTTCTTTTACAATCTGCTTGTATGTCCTTGTATTGGGATTTTCATTAAAATTTACTTTTCCCTCTGCAATTCTTTCCTGTACCTGTTCATTGGTAAGCCCTGTCATTTTCTCCTCCTGCAACGCATTCAGGGCAGATGTAAATACATCCGCCCAATTTTATGCAAGCCTTTCGGCTTTATTCCCGTACCGGTCCGTCAATAATTCCTCCTCCCAGAACATAATCATCGTGGTAAAACACGACTGCCTGTCCCGGGGTGACTGCTCTCTGCGGTTCTTCAAATTCAAGAAGCAGAGAGTCATCATCTACAGACTTTATTACTGCCGGTGCGCCCTTATGGTTATAGCGGATTTTGGCAAACACTTCCATACCGCTTTTAAAAGCAAGAACAGCCATAGCATTTAACTGACTGCAACGGAGAGTTTTCGCAAATACATCTTCATTCTCTCCTATAACAACTTCATTTGTTTCCGGACGGATTTCTGTCACAAACACAGGACGTCCCATTGCAAGGTTCAATCCCTTTCTCTGCCCTATGGTATAATGAATAATTCCTTTATGCTGTCCCAGGATCTCACCTGCCTGATTCACATAATTTCCTTTTGGAACGTGGATTCCCGTAGTTTTTTCAATATATCCTGCATAATCCTGATCCGGAATGAAACAAATTTCCATACTGTCCGGTTTTTCTGCAACAGGAAGTTCAATCTTCCCTGCAATTTCCCGAATCTGGTCCTTTGTATAAGCACCCAGAGGCATAACTGTACGAGAAAGCTGCTCCTGTGTCAGTCCGTAAAGCGCATATGTCTGATCCTTTGCCGCGGTAACGGAGCATTTAAGAGAAAATCTTCCATTTGGAAGCTCTGCAACCTGCGCGTAATGACCAGTTGCAATATACTGTGCCCCCAGCTTTTCTCCCTGCTCCATCATTGCCTTCCATTTAATATAACGATTGCAGACAACACATGGATTCGGAGTTCGCCCGGAAAAATATTCTTTTGTAAAATAATCAATGACTGTCTCTTTAAACTGTGAGCAAAAATCCACTACATGGTGAGGAATCCCCAGAAAATCAGCAACATTTCTTGCATCTCCGGCTATTTTTTCCCCTGCGTTTCCATCGCGAAAATTTACCATTGTCACACCGATCACGTCATATCCCTGTTCTTTCAGGAGATAAGCTGTCACAGAGGAGTCCACTCCTCCTGAAAGACCTACGATTATTTTCTTCTTATCCATTAATATTCTTCCTCGTCCTCTTCGTCTTCATGAATATCAGATTTCGGTTTTGAAAGTCCTTCGATTTTCATATCATGCTTCTCTGCATAATCCCATAAAGCTGCATGAATGGCTTCTTCCGCAAGAAGAGAACAGTGCACCTTTACAGGCGGCAGTCCGTCCAATGCTTCCATTACAGCCTTATTTGTTACCTTTAAAGCCTCCTCAATAGTCTTTCCTTTTACAAGCTCTGTTGCCATACTGCTTGTTGCAACAGCTGCTCCGCACCCGAAGGTTTTAAACTTGCAGTCTTTAATCACTTTTGTCTCATCATCTATATCCAGAAAAATACGCATAATATCACCGCATTTTGCGTTTCCTACTGTGCCTACACCGCTTGCATTTTCAATTTCTCCAACATTACGTGGATTCTGGAAATGGTCCATTACTTTTTCACTATACATCTTTTTTTCCTCCTGACAAGTGCTTTTATAATTATTTCTGTTTTTTAATAAAATCTTCATACAATGGGGACATATTTCGAAGATTCTGTACAATTTCTTTTAAACGATCTACTGTAAAATCAATATCTTCTTTTGTTGTCTCCTCGCTTAAAGTCATTCTGAGAGAGCCATGCGCAATCTCATGTGGAAGCCCAATTGCGAGAAGCACATGAGACGGATCCAGAGAACCTGATGTACAGGCGGAACCGCTGGAAGCGCAGATTCCGTAATTATCCAGCATAAGAAGAAGGGATTCTCCCTCTATAAACTGAAAACTTACATTTACATTATTAGGAAGACGCATTTCTCTATGACCGTTTACGCGCACATATGGGATTTCCTTCTCAATACGGCTGATCATATAGTCACGGAGCTCTGTCTCTTTCTCTGTTCTTTCTTTCATTGTAGAAACCGCTCTTTCCACCGCTTTTCCGTATCCTACAATTCCCGGAACATTTTCTGTTCCTGCACGGCGTTTTCTTTCCTGTGCGCCTCCGTGGACAAAAGAGCGTATCTTTACACCTTTTCGAATATACAGGAAACCAATTCCCTTTGGCCCGTTTATCTTATGGGCACTGGAACTCAACATATCAATTCCCAGTTCATCTACGTCTATAGGCATCTGGCAGAACGCCTGCACAGCGTCTGTGTGAAAAAGAATCCCATGTTCTCTTGCAACCATTCCAATTTCTTTCACAGGCTCTATTGTTCCAATCTCATTATTTGCAAACATGACAGAAATGAGAATCGTTTCCGGTGTGATTGCTTTCTCCAGATCTTCAATTCTTATTCTTCCATTTTCATCTACGTCCAGATATGTGACTTTTGCCCCTCTCTCCTTTTCCAGATACTGACAGGCATGGAGAATTGCATGGTGCTCGATTTTTGTTGTAATAATGTGATTTCCCTTTGTTTTATAAGCCTCAAACGCTGCTTTTAATGCCCAGTTATCAGATTCTGAACCACCTGCTGTGAAATAAATTTCTTCTTTTTTTGCTCCAATCGCATCTGCAATCTGCTGTCTTGACGCATTTACTGCTTCTTTTGTTTTCCCTGCAAAATCATATACGCTGGAAGGATTTCCGTACAGCTCCGTAAAATATGGAAGCATTGCATCTACTACTTCCGGTGCTGTTTTTGTTGTAGCTGCGTTATCAAGATATATCATTTTACCCATTTTTTGCATCCTCCTTATATAATGGCGTCCTGTTTCTTCTTTTTATCCTGTATTCTGTGACTTTCCTCCAGAAGTTCTCCCAGAGTCAGGTGGTCCACTGCATCTGTGATGCTGTCGTTAATGCGCTTCCACACATATTTTGCAACACAAAAATCTGCGTCCTGACAGCCTCCGTCCTCCTCGTTTCCCGGACATTTCACTGCCTCAAGACCGCCTTCCAGAATGCGGAGAATCTCTCCTACGGAAATCTCCTGTGCCGGTTTTCCGAGACGGTAACCGCCTCCTGCTCCTCGGATACTTTTTACAAGACCTGCCTTTTTCAAAAGAGCCATGAGCTGTTCCAGATAGCTTACGGAAATATTTTGTCTTGTGGCTATGCTCTGTATGGAAACAGCCTCTGTCTCACTATATAATCCCAAATCAATCAACGCACGAAGTCCGTATCTCGCTCTCGTTGAAAGCTTCATGTTCTCACCTCTTTTTAATTCCCAGTGTTTCCCTCGGATTTCATGTTTACTCTAACAGAATTCTCCTGTTCTGTCAAGGCAATTCTCTGCATATATTTGACAAAAAGGAAAACAGGAGCCTTTATGTCTAAAAAACGCTTTCTTCTCGGAACTTTTGTTCTTACCTGCACCGGTTTTTTAAGCCGAATTTTAGGTTTCTTCTATAGAATATTCCTGTCGCATTCTATTGGTGCAGAGGGACTCGGCATTGTTCAGCTTACTATGCCTGTACAGACGCTTGCCCTGGCTGTATCTGCCTCCGGTGTCCAGACTGCCATATCCCGTCTCACTGCCTCCCGAATTGCCTTAAAAAAGGAAAAGGGGGCAAGGCAGTGTTTTTTTCTTGGTACGGGAACTGCTCTGGCACTCTCCTTTTTATGCGCCGCTCTTCTATATCTGAATGCAGATTTTTTCGCCCTTGAAATTTTAAAAGAAGAACGTACGCTTCCCCTTCTTAAAATTCTTTCCTTTACATTTCCGTTAAGTACCCTGCACACCTGTGCAAACAGCTATTATTTCGCCCGCAAACAAACTATCCTGCCCTCAGTCGTTCAGCTTCTGGAACAGACCGTACGTATAGGAAGTACCTATATCCTGTATCTGATTTTAACTGCTGAAAGAAAAGATGTCACACCTGCCATTGCAGCAAGCGGTGCTCTCGCAAGTGAAATTGCAGCCTCCCTGGCTCTTCTTCTGGCTCTTTCCTTTCATTTTCAGCAATGTACAAAACCTCTTTTTTCCGTTAAAAATATACGTCCCATTTTCAGAGAACTTACAGAAACCTCCCTTCCCCTTACCATAAACCGTGTACTCCTCACTATCCTCGGAGGGATCGAAACGATATTGATTCCCCAAATGCTCCTTTCCTGCGGTTTTCCAAAAGAAAATGCGCTTGAACTATATGGTATTTTTACCGGAATGGCGCTTCCTCTGATTCTTTTCCCATCTGCTGTTACAAACTCTGCCTCTGTTCTTCTTATGCCCTCTGTAGCAGAGCTTCAGGCACTTGGACATTCCAGCCGTATTCGTGAAGTCGTAAAAAAAGCATTCCTGTACTGTCTTGTTCTGGGCTCTTTTTTCTCTCTTCTTTTTCTTATTTTTGGAAAACAGGCCGGTATTCTTCTCTTCAAAAATTCGTCTGCCGGAATCTACATACAGTCTATGTCGTTTATGTGTCCTTTTTTATATTTAAACACTGCTCTTTCCAGCATTTTAAACGGCATAGGAAAATCTGGTCTCTGTCTTTTTTACAGCATTACAGGAATCCTTATTCGACTTCTTTTTGTAATATTTTTCATACCTGTTCTTGGAATGAGGGGATATATTTACGGTATTCTCATCAGCGAGCTTACACGGACTTTTCTTTACTTTTTTACTTTCCGTAAAATCCTTTAGCACATTTTCCTATCGACAACAGAAAAGGAATCGTTTATAATATTGCCGAAAAAGAAAGGTTTTGCAAAGGAGAAAAATATGGGATTTGAATTTTTAAAAAAATTACCTACACCTGAAGAAATCCGCAGCCTATATCCCATCGACGCAGAGATTCAGGCATTAAAAATGCAAAGAGACGAGGAAATCCGCGATGTTTTCACTGGAAAATCCGATAAATTTCTGGCAATCATCGGACCTTGCTCCGCTGATAACGAAGACGCAGTCTGCGATTATCTGTTAAGACTTCGCAGAGTCCAGGAAAAAATCAAAGATAAAGTAATCATTATTCCCCGTGTTTACACAAATAAGCCGCGCACAACAGGAGAAGGCTATAAAGGAATGGTACATCAGCCCGACCCGGAAAAGAAACCCGACATGCTGGCAGGACTTGTTGCCATACGAAAAATGCATATACGCGCCATCAAAGAAAGCGGCTTTACCTGCGCAGACGAAATGCTTTATCCGGAAAACTGGCGCTACCTTTCCGATATTTTGTCTTATGTGGCAGTAGGCGCCCGTTCCGTTGAAGACCAGCAGCACCGCCTTACAGTAAGCGGCATGGATATTCCCGCTGGAATGAAAAATCCTACAAGCGGCGACTTCAGCGTCATGCTTAATTCCGTAACGGCGGCTCAGGGAAGTCACCATTTTATTTACAGAAGCTGGGAAGTAAAAACAAGCGGAAATGATCTTGCGCATACCATTCTTCGCGGTGCCGTAAATAAACATGGAGAAGCGATTCCAAACTACCACTATGAAGATCTTCGCCTTCTTCTTGAAAAATATCAGGAAAGAGATCTGAAAAATCCAGCTGTTATTGTAGATACCAACCACTCAAACTCCAACAAACAGTACGAGCAGCAGATCCGCATTGCAAAAGAAGTTCTTCACAGCCGAAACGCAGATCCCGA
>UQJE01000066.1 GCA_900541345.1 uncultured Blautia sp. | reverse complement strand
GAAGAATCCATCTGTCAACACTTTTTTACAGTTTTTTCAAAAAAGCAAAAATCAGAAGCAGATTTATCTCCTCTCACTATCGGGCAATTTTAGAGCTTCAATCCTAAAAAAACGTGCTCCACGCAAAAGGTGCAAAGTTCTTTTCAAAACTTTGCACCTTTCACACAACGCCTCTTATGCGATCTGCGTTTTCAACTCCTGGAATCCTTTTTCCAATTTTTCTACTCTTACGTCCAGAAGATTCATTTTGATCTCATTCAGCGCCTCCCATTTAGAAACATGAACAGCTTTATCCATTTTTTCTACCAGACTCATATGATTTTCCGCTAACAGTCGGATATTATAATTTGTCTGATTTTCAAGAACCATTTCTATATTTATAACTTTATGGTTCATATTCTCTGTTTCCACTTTTATCTCTTGTATTTCTGTACTCATCATCTTAACGTTTGATTCTAATACTTTCAGGTTCGTCTTCATCATTTGTGTTCAGACTGCAGATTTTCCACATTTGTCTTTAATTCTGATACATTTCCTTTCAAATCAATAACTTCCGTTTTCAGTACTTCTACATCTGCCGTAATTTTGCTGACTGCTGTCTTTAATCCCGACATATCTGTCTTCAACTTAGCAACTTCTGTTTTGATTCCCGACATGTCTTCTTTCAATTTGCCAACTTGCGTCTTTAAGCCTGACACATTTGCCTTCAGCTCACCAACTTCCATCTTTAAGCCTGACACATTTGCCTTCAGCTCACCAACTTCCGTCTTTAAACCTGACATGTCTTCTTTCAGCTCGCTGACTTCCGTCTTTAAACCTGACATATCTTCTTTCAGCTCGCCAACTTCCATCTTTAAGCCTGACATGTCTTCTTTCAGCTCGCCAACTTCCGTCTTTAAGCCTGACACATTTGCCTTCAACTCGCCAACTTCCGTCTTTAAACCTGACATGTCTGTCTTCAGCTCGCCGACATCTGTTTTCAACTCTGCCATATCTGTTTTCATTGTCTGCATATTCTGGTGAATCGCCAGCAATAGCTCACTGTCTGTCATGTGACTCCCCCTTTCGATGATGTATTCTTATTTTAGCACAAATTGTTCTTTTCGTAAATATCTTTTCCGACACGCAATTATAAATTTTTTATCATAATTTCTATCATAAATTGAAACAAACCAAAATTTTCCCTCACAATTTGTGCCTCAACATAACCTCATCGACTACTTTCTCACACCCAAAATCTTACTTTTTCAAGACGCTTCCAGAGCATCACCGAAAGTCCTGCCGAAACAATCACAAATCCCCAGGAAATTACTGTACGAAGTGCAGGCAGCGCCATCACAATCATAAGTGGAAGCAGCGTTGCAAACATACCTGTAAATACACAGATTAAAACAGATGCCGAATTTTTTACTGCCTGAATTTCCTGCGTCCAGTCGTAGCTTGGAAATTTTACATTAACTGCCATTCCAAATACTGCTGTAAATACACCAAAGACAAGAGGCAGAACAAAAAGAAGGATATTGTCTGCTGCCGTTCCCGGAAATTTTATTAATACACAAAGACTACATAAAAAAGCGGACGGTACTGCAAATAAAAGATTCAGCGTAATCTTTGCCCGAAAAATTTCTATGGATTTTACCGGAAGGCTGCACATAATCCACCGGCTTTTTCCCTCCAGAGAAAGAGAGGGCGCAGTCATAGGCGCGATTCCGATGCACATTGCTATGATAAACGGAAATGCTTTCGCCAGCTGATTTTCGATTCCAGGAATATCCAGCATTCCTGACAGCATTTCTTCTTTCATGGTAAGAACCATAATACCAAGTAAAATCATAAGCACATAGCCTACCACTGTATTCATGGCGTAAATCGGACAAGAAAGAAGTCTTCTCCATTCTTTTTTCAGAAGCGCTTGTCGGATTCCCCTTCCCTTTCCATATGTAATCTTTCCCGCAGCCTTTGCTCTGCCAAAGGAAAGCATTTCGTTGATTTTCACATAAAAAAAGGAAACTAAGATTACAAATCCCAAGAACGAGGCAATAGACAAAAATGCAAAAAGAAACGTTCCCCAAATACTTCCCTTCTCCAAAAGAGAGAACGCCATACCAGCCGGAGGATATACAGAAGTTACTCCATTCGCCAACGCTCTTCCTATATCCATCAATGCTTCCTCATCCATTGTCACGGAGATTTTTCCTATCCAGAAAAGGATTCCTACCAAAACCGCTACATTTAAGGCAATCGCAAAAATTTCTCTGTGAGGAAGGCGCTCTGCAAACAGCATAATCAGAACACTTAAAACAAGGGACAAAATAACAGGAATACACGGCCCCAGCATCATAGCAAGAAAAAGGTTAAAAACTTTTCCTGCGTCCACACCCATATGTACCGCATAGACCAGAGCTGCCGGAAAAAATCCTGCAAAAAACACAAGAATGCCTGCGCCATAGAGAAACAGCATCCTGGAAAACACCACCTGGCGCACCGTCACAGGAAGGGAAATCACCATATCCAAATTTTTCCCTCCAAAAAGCGTACCTCCGCTTTTCATAAAAGAAACTGCAACAAGAAGAAGAGAACACACCCCCATCATCACAACAGGAATGGCTTCTCCCATTCCCATCTGCACAAACCCAAGAGAGATCAGTGCGCTGTAAAACATAATCAAAACCCCGATTCCCACCATTCCAATAGAAAGAAAAAGAAAACGCTTTCTCTTTTTCCGCAGTCCCCTGTCTTTGAAAAACTCTGGATTACACACACGCATAAGCTGTATTTTTGTGAGAAGCCACACTTTATTTTTCATTTCCCACGCCCTCCAGGAATACTTCCTCAAGACTTGCATTTCCTTTTACATCTTCCATCTTTCCATCTGCCACAATCCTGCCTTTTTGAATAATAGCAACCTTATGGCACAGCTTTTCCGCCACATCCAGCACATGCGTGGAAAAGAAAATACTGCTGCCCTCTTTACAAAGCTGACGCATCATATCCTTTAAGTGAAAGGACGCTTCCGGATCCAGCCCCACAAATGGCTCATCCAGAACAAGAAGTTTTGGTTTATGAAGAAACGCTCCAATAAGAGCTGTTTTCTGTTTCATTCCATGAGAATAATTTCCAATAAAATCTCCAAGACTTTCCGTCATCCCAAGAAGCTGTGCATATTTATGAATCCTTTGCTTTCTTGTTTCTGTATCTACCAGAAACATATCTGCCATGTATTCCAGATATTGAATTCCTGTCAAAAACTCATATAAATCTGGATTGTCCGGAATATAAGCTGTAACCGATTTACAGAGAACCGGCTCTTTTTTCACAGAATGTCCATCTATAAGAATCTCTCCCTTATCAAAATCCATGACTCCTGTTACTGCCCGTATTGTCGTCGTTTTTCCTGCTCCATTCTGCCCGATAAAACCATAAATTTCTCCTGGCTGTACAGAAAGATTCAAATCCTCCACTGCCTTTTTTCCGTTTTTATACGTCTTATAAAAATGTTTGATTTCCAAAACTGTACTCATATCAATCCCTCTCTTCAATCTGCAGGTTTTCAAGTCTTTTTATAAGGATACGAAATTCTTTTTCTTCTTTCAGAAAATCAAATACAGGATTCTCTTTTACACTTCTTATGATATCCTCCCGGATAAACTGCATATTTCTGGGCATTTCCCGACGGATTTCCACTTCCTGAATCCACTGCTCCAACAGGTCAAAAAACGCATCTCCATGAATGGTAAAATCTTTCCAGTTTTTTTGAAGCGTTTCTCCGTAATCATAAAGAGCCTTTAATGTCTTTCCTCTGTTTTTCTGTTCTCCATAATAAACGGCTTCCATCATATATAAATGAATCATTTTATGAGGAAGAAGGCTTTTCAGAGAAAATGCTGCCTCCATTCCCCGCACAGAAGAAAAACAAAGCTCTTTTTTATCGTCTTCACAAAGGGACAGATAATTTGCCAGAAAATCCATCATTTCTACTGTTCCTTCATAAAGAAGCGCCTGACAATATTCCAAAGCTTTCTTTTTTTCTCCAAGAAGGCTGTACGCACTTACAAGAAGAATTTCCGAAGAAATCCGGGGATGGAGTTTCTCCCCGAAAAGTTCCAGAACACGCTCCGGTTCTCTTTTCATAATAGATAAAAAACCCTCAAACACAATGGCGTCTTTTTTCAGCAGCGTATCTTCACTTTCTTTTTGCACACGGACACAAAGCTCCTGCGCCTCTTTTAAAATAAGTTCCCTCTCCTCACCGGAAGATGCAAGATTACAATGATTCAGCAAAAGCTGTGCCATAGCAAGAAACAATGGATAACAGGCATCATATTTTCTTATAAGATCCCTCACTTTTTCTATCACATTCCAGAATGATTCCTGGGTGAAAAGTTGGGTAAATTTTTGATATGCCTCCCATATTTCTTTTTCCGTAAGCTGAGGACGGTACCCTAAAAGCTCATCTATGGTAATATGAAAAAAAGAAGCAAGCACAGGAAGTACTGTAATATCCGGATAACTCTGCCCCGTTTCCCATTTGGAAACAGATGCTTTGGAAACCCCTACAAAAGCCGCTACCTCTTCCTGCGTTACTCCTTTTTCTCTTCTACGCTCTCCGAGTACAGTTCCTATATTTAACTCTTTCATTTTCTCTCCTTTCTGCTTTTCAGTGTAACTCTGTTTTTTCTGTTCAGCAATGGAGTCTTATGAAGTTTTTTGTAGAATTTGTCAACTGTCAGGAAACTGTATCCAGAGAAACAATTCAAATATTCCATCCTCTGTGTGAAGCTCCATATTTCCCTGATACCGTTTTACCGCTTCCTGTATACTCTTTAAGCCAACCCCGTGATTTTTCCTGTCTGTTTTTCCGGTATTCGGAATCTTTCCCTCCACCACTTTTACAGAGGAAGGATTTTTTACAGAAAGCACGAACATTCCCTTTCGAAATCTACTTTCCAGAGAAATCCTCCGTTTCTCTTCTGAAACTCCCTCCCTCTCAATTGCCTCTGCTGCATTATCAAGGGCATTTGCAAACATGGCGCAAATATCCGGCTTCTCAAAAGGAAGCTCCTCCTGAATATCTATTTTATATCGAAATGCAATTTTTCTCTCTTCCAGAAACTGTTCTTTTGATACAAGAACTGCATTTACTGTGGAATCTTTACAGTAATTTAAGGTTCCGAACACACCATGTCCCTTTATCAGTTCCCGAATATATGCCTCTCTCTTTTCCTCTGAAAGTCCCAGAAGTACCTGAAGATGATTTGCCATATCATGTTTTAAGCGGCGGATTTCAAAGTGCTGCTGCTCCATCATTTCATAATATTTCCGGTTCATTTCCATGTACATATGCTCCCGCTCCATTCGCTTTTGCCGCATCAGAACCTGTACCGTCCACAAAAGTCCGATCACCGCAAAAAGAGCCACGCACAAAAGTATATATAAAAATCCCTCTGCCTCCCTTGCCCAGCCGTATCTATTTGTGAGAAGAATCACGCTGAACACAATTCCAAGGGGTGTCAGAATGAGAAGGATTAAAAGTCCCCACATAGAAGAGGAAAGCTCTTCTTCCCTGTCTGTGGAACGAAAAAACAGCTTCATTCCCACAAACAAAATGACAGCAAACAGAAACCTCCCCCAATATCTATCCGAATCACTTATATCAAGATAATTATCAAACAGGGCGTTTGCTGTACAATACACAGTAACACTCAAAAGTCCAAAGGTTATTTTTTTCAGACTGCTTCCCTCACAGCAAAGATATATTCCAAACAAAGCTGCTCCAAAAGTAGGCATAAAATTTGTCCACTCTCCAATGTACATAATCATGCCTGTAAGAAGGAAAGATACAATAAAAATACCGATTTTTGCCCACCACTTCTTTTTTACCTGAACAAAATGGGTAACTGTAAAATAATTTAAAACATTTGCTCCAATTAATAAGGGAAATAGCTTCATCTGTTTTATCCTCTCAACAATATTCTTGCAAGCTTTGACGATGCCGCCTCCCGAAGCCCTCTGCTAATGGGCAGCTCCGCCCTGTTCTCTCCCTCGCCTATGAGAAGAGAAGCGCTTCCGATATGGCTTACCTTTTTTCCATTTACAAGATACCTCTGATGAATCCGCACAAAATCTCCGCCTGTCTGATTTTCTACCTCACCTAATTTTCCGTAAAAAGTAAAATCTCCCCGTTCTGTCACAACCGTAACCTGCCGTCTCTCGCTATAAAAATATAAAATTTCTTCATATGAAAAGCGATATGTTCCGTCTATATTCTGAAACACGAAATTCTCTTTCGACTGTGAAAAAATCTGTGCCCGCACACGCTTCATAATCTCAGAAAGCCGCTCTTTTACTGCCGGCTTTATCACGTAATCCAGGGCTCCCACACGGTATCCGTCAAACACATAATCCGTATATCCTGTCACAAATACAAGAATCATATTTTTGTCAAATTCCCGGATTCTTTCTGCTGTCTCCATTCCGTTTAACCCCGGCATTTCTACATCAAGAAACAAAAGATCAATCTCTCCCGGATGTTTCAAAAGCCAGTTTACAACCGTCTGTCCGGCAACAAACTCATAGACGATTTTTTCTGTTTCTTCCATAAGAATACTCTCAAGCTGAATATGAAGAGCATCTCTTGCATTTATATCATCATCACATATAGCAATCCGAAGCATATTTTTTCTCCTTCTGTATTTTGTCTTTTATACTTTATCATTCCCTCCTTTTGTTTGCAACCGGACAACTCCCAAACTTTACATCAGAAGCGCAAAACTTTACAACCTCCGCAGGCATTTGCAAAACTTTACATAGAATCTGCCGGATATGACATCCCCTTTCCACTGCTTTTTCTTTTTATGTTACGATTGCTTCAACAAATGAAAGGCAGGTAATGATTATGTTATATGTAAAAAATCTGGAAAAATCTTATTACACCGGCAAAATACAGTACCCTGTTCTGAAAGGTATTTCCTTTCAGGTTGCGAAAGGGGAATTTGTAGCAGTCATGGGACCTTCCGGTTCTGGAAAAAGCACACTTTTAAACTGTATTTCCTGTTATATTCCCTTTGACAGGGGAAGCATCACTCTGGGAGGACAAAATATTGCAGCTCTCGATGAAGTCCAGCTCGCAAAAGTCCGCAACGAAAAGCTTGGCTTTATATTTCAGGATTTCATGCTTCTTGACGGACTTACCATACGGGAAAATATTCTGATTCCCAGAATCATAAAAGAAGATGTGGGAAACGATGCCCAGAAACGGGCAGATAAACTTCTCTCTCTCTTTGGAATTGAACATATAAAAAACAAATATCCAGCAGATGTTTCCGGCGGAGAACGCCAGAGAACAGCCGTTGCAAGAAGCCTCATTAATAACCCTCTCCTTCTTCTGGCAGATGAACCGACGGGAAACCTTGACAGCAAATCAAGTCTTAAAGTTATTGAATCTTTCGAAGCAGCCCGCTCTCAAATGGATGCCACCATTCTTATGGTAACCCACGATAGTTTTTCCGCTTCGTTTTGCGACCGGGTTATTCTTTTAAAAGATGGAACTATTTATAAACAGCTTGAAAATCATGGAAGCCAACAACTTTTCCATAGCCAGCTTCTGAATACTATAAAAGAAATGAGTGAAGAATTATGAAGATAATGAAAGATCTGGAAAGAAAACTTCAAAAAGCAGATTATAAACAGGCACGACTTTATCTGTTCTGCAATTTTATTGCGCTGATGCTGATCTCCGCTTATTCAATCCTCATGCTCTCCCCTACAGTACAGCTTGTATTTCCGGAAGGAGGAGACAGCAGAAAACAGATGATAGCCATTTTTTCACTGACGCTTTTTGGCTGCGGCGTTTTTACCATTTATGCAGCAAGTCTGTTTTTCCGCAAAAAATCAAAGCAACTCGGTGTTCTCATGGCGCTTGGCGCTTCTAAAAAACGCCTGGCTCCCGGACTTTTTAAAGAAGTTCTGTTTTTAAGTTCCTCCGCCTCCATCGCAGGCATTCTCGCAGGGTTTCCTCTTGTATGGATTCTGTGGAACGGATTTCGACTTATTATTATCGACAGCTCCGATATGGTACTGAACTTAAACCTGAGCTGTTTATTCATTCCCGTATTTTTTGCTCTCCTTGTGGTTATTTTTTCACTGGCTCTTGCAAACCGCTACCTTATGAGAACCAATATTCTGGATGTAATCCACGAAGAACATAAAAATGAGCCGGTAAAAACTCCCGGCAAATGGTGCGGTCCTGTTGGTTTTCTTCTTATTTTTGCAGGCTTTTTACTGGGATATTATACACCCACATTCTACATGGAGACTTTCTCTGCCATGCCTCCTGCATGGGTAAATCTCTCCTATGCCCCTGTATTTATAGGTCTTTACCTTGTAGTTCTCCATACCGTGGTACACGGCTGGATTTCTCACAGAAAAAAACCTTATAAAAATATTATAAGCCGCAGCATGATGAAATTTCAGGGAAAACAGACTGTCAACAATCTTCTTGTAGGAACCGCCCTCATTGCAGGCGCCTGCTTTGCCTCCGGCTATATTTTCAGCGTGATGGGGCCTCAGCTCACTGCCAACGCACCAAAACCTTATGCCTATCTCTTCCCTTATCGGGCAGACCAGAATATGCCGGATAAAGAAAAAGTGACAGAGATTGCTGCAGAGCATAACGTATCTCTGAAAGACTGGACAGAAGCAGACTATGTTTTCCTTGCTTTTGACGGTGAATCACAGTACGTTATGCCCGACGGACATTTTAAAACCGTTTACAATGAACTTGCCTCTCTGAGAACCTGTATGTCAGAAACCGCTTTTAACTGTATCACAGGACAGAAAACCGACGTGCTGCCGGGCACATTCATGGCAATTTCCGATACAGAAGAAGTTGCCACTTATCATCTTTCTACTTACGGCTCTCTCATTACAAATCCTGTGACAAAAGAAACACTCCCCACAGAATTTGCAGGTTTTCTCCACTATGATCTTTTATTTAAACGAGAAGGCTATATGGTTCTGGACGACAGCGATTATGAAAAAATTTCCCGGAATCTTACGGAAGAATACCGAGGAAAACTTTCTCTTTTCAATGTAAACGGCGAAGATAATTACGAGTTTGCCTATCATTTATTCCGCACCATTGTAAAACAAACGGACGATTCCTGCTATATGCCTTACTACGTTGACCTTTACACAAAGACAAACCACGAAAAAGCAGGGATTTCATACGATGATTTTGCCGCCGATGTGGAACGTTTCAAAAAAAGCGACCCAGACTCTACCGCTTTCCGGACAGAATGGGCATATATGCCGGTATTTCAGATATTAAATTCCCACGATTTTCTGATGACCTATTCTGTTTATATTATGATGTTCCTGTTCATTTTTATTGTATGTCTCATTGCAGCCTGCATCATTCTTCACACACGCTGCCAGACCATAGCACTTAACAACCGCTATCTTTTTGAAGACTTAAAGCGTCTTGGAGCATCCCCGGAATTTCTTACACAGGAAGTTAAAAAACAGTGTACCAGCGTATTTTTAACACCTTCTGTTGTAGGTATCACGGCAATGGGATTTGTTTTCTTTATGATTCTCTTCATAAACGATAACCGAATTTCTCATTCCGAAGTAACCAGCATTCTCCTCAGCATCACTTCTTTCGCAGTACTGGGTATGTTCCTTTACGGTGTGTATCGGGCTACTGTTCAAGCAATCAAACGCCAGCTTTCTCTTTAACATAAAAGCGAAAATAAAAGTACCGTCTCCTCAAACCAGGGAAACGGTACTTTTGTCTTTCTTTTTTATTTACATCATAGGCGCAAAGAGACGCAGAACACTCTGCATGGCTCTTATAGGAAGAGAACGTCCTCTGCAGAATTCAAGACTGATCGGATTGCAGTATTCCAAAGTATTAAGGAAATCCGCTTTAATATCTTCAATTACGCTGTTTTTATAAAGCCATACGCCATCTTCAAAATGAAGATACAGGCTTCTATAATCCAGGTTAATAGTTCCTACCACGCCGATTTTATCATCACATACAAAAGATTTTGCATGAAGGAAGCCCGGCTGATATTCGTAAATTTTTACTCCTGCCTCAAGAAGCTGTTCGTAATAAGACTGGGTAAGTAAAAATACAATTTTCTTATCCGGGATACCCGGAGTCATAAGACGCACGTCTATACCACTTTTTGCAGCAAGGCAGAGGGCTGTCATCATTTCATTATCAATAATCAGATACGGCGTACAGATATATACGTATTCCTTTGCCCTGTTGATAATATTCATGTATACGTTCTCTCCCACTGTCTCATGATCAAGAGGCGTATCACAGAAAGGCTGTACGTATCCGCTTCCCTCAAACGGCTCCGGGTGGAATGTATGAGGCAAATAATAATCATATGGCTTTTCTTCCTCTGTACGGTTTACTACCTTCCACATATGTAAAAACATGGCGGTCATATTCCATACGGCTTCGCCTTTTAACATGATTGCCGTATCCTTCCAGTGTCCGAAACGCTCCTTCTGATTAATATACTCATCTGCCAGATTCACACCGCCTGTAAATCCTGTATGTCCGTCTATAATACACAGTTTTCTGTGATCCCGGTTATTCTGAATAATATTTAAAAGAGGCCGGAAACGGTTAAACACTACACATTTGATGCCTTTTTTGCGAAGCTCCTCATAATATTTATTGGGAAGTGTCGTCAGGCAGCCGAATCCATCGTACATCAGACGCACGTCCACACCCTCGGCGGCTTTCTTTTCCAAAATTCCCAAAATTGTCTGCCACATTACTCCATCGTTAATAATGTAATATTCAATAAAAATATAATGTTTCGCCTCATTCAGTTCCCTTACAAAAACAGGAAACATATCATCCCCCACCTGAAAATACTCTGCTTCCGTGTTTCTGTTTAAAGGATATCCTGAATACTCTTTAATGTATAATGACTGTCTAGATGCGGAAAGGTCTTCTTTTTCCAAAGCTTCTCTTGTCTCTGCATTTTCTTTTAAATACTCACTTGTCTCAGCCAGAATCTTTTCAAAACTTTCTTCCATTACCGTCGCAATTCGCGACTGTCCAAACAAAAGGTACAAAAGAACGCCAAACACAGGAATACATAGGATCAGCATGGTCCATGCAAGTTTATAAGAAGGGTTGATTTTCTTATTTACAATCCAAAGGACAACAACAATCGTCACAACCTCAAGTGCCATAGAAATATACTGGGAATATCCCACAAATTTTGCCGCGATCAGGAAAATCCATACTAACTGGATCAAAAGGGCAAGCGCCACGTAAAAAATGCGGTTAAACAATATTTTTACCACAACATTTAGCATACGCATAATTACACTTTTCTTCTTTTTTATCTTTTCAATATTGTTTCTGTAAATCATTCTTCACCTCAATCAGCAGAAAATCACTGAGTTTCCTCTGTCATATTAAAAATCCCTGACTAAACAGCCAGGGACTTTTGCGCACAATTAATTATATTTACGTTTTCTTGCGGCTTCAGATTTTTTCTTACGACGAACGCTTGGTTTCTCGTAATGCTCTCTCTTGCGGATTTCCTGCTGAATTCCTGCTTTAGCACAGCTTCTCTTAAATCTGCGAAGAGCGCTATCTAAAGTCTCGTTCTCTTTTACGATTACATTTGACATAGACTCACACCTAACCTCCCTCCAGTTGTAGATTGTGCTTAAATACAACTGTCTGGGTATTTTTCTTGCACGATTAGTATTATATATCATAGCCTTAAGGTTCGTCAACATCTTTTGGTTAATTTTGCAAAAAAATTATTTAGAAAGCTGTCCCTTTAAAATTTCTGCTGCTGCTTCTACTGCCTCATCTGCTTTTTCCGGATTCTTGCCGCCTGCCTGCGCCATGTTCGGACGTCCGCCGCCGCCTCCGCCAACAATGGCTGCCGCTGCTTTCACAAGGTTTCCTGCATGAGCGCCTGCCTTCTGTGCACTCTCTGTTACCATTGCAAGAAGATTTACTTTTCCGCCGTTTACTGCCGCAAGAAGGACAACGCCTTCTCCCAGCTTTTCTTTCAGGCTGTCACCAAGGTCACGAAGGCCATTCATATCCACACCTTCTACTTTTGCAGCGAGAAGCTTCACTCCGTCTACTTCCACAACCTTATCCATAACGTTTCCAAGAGAACCCTGTGCCATTTTGCTCTTCAGGGATTCGTTTTCACTCTGAAGTGTTTTTACTTCCTCCTGAAGATGCGCAATCTTCTCAAGAATTTCTCCTGAGTTTGCTTTCAGAGCTTTGGAAGCCTCCTGTAAAAGCGCCTCCTGTTTCTTATAATATTCCAGAACTGCATTTCCGGTCAGAGCCTCAATACGGCGCACACCTGCTGCAATACCGGATTCAGAAAGAATCTTAAAAAGCATAATGGAACTTGTATTGGAAACGTGCGTACCACCGCAAAGTTCTTTCGAGAAGTCTCCCATAGAAACAACACGAACCTTCTGATCATACTTTTCTCCAAAGAGAGCCATTGCTCCTGATTTTTTTGCTTCCTCAATGTCCATTACATCCGTGATTACAGAAAGTCCTGCCTGAATCTGCTCATTTACAAGTGCTTCTGTCTTTTCAATTTCTTCCGGTGTCATAGCCTGGAAATGTGCAAAGTCGAAACGAAGTCTGTCCGGTGTCACGAGAGATCCTTTCTGCTCTACATGTGTGCCAAGAACTGTTTTCAGTGCTTTCTGAAGAAGGTGTGTTGCGCTGTGATTTTTCTCTGTATCTCTTCTTGCAGATGTATTTACTTTCAGAGAAACAGTCTCTCCCTGGGAAAGCATACCGGATTCCATGTGGCCCACGTGACCGAATTTGCCTCCGCGAAGCTTGATGGTATCTTCTACTACGAATTTTCCGTTTTCTGTCTCAATCACACCGGTATCGCCTTCCTGTCCACCCATTGTTGCATAGAAAGGCGTCTCTTTTACAAATACCGTTCCCTTCTGTCCTTCCATAAGAGAAGCTACGATTTCATTCTCTGTTGTGAGAACTGTAACCTCGGAATCAAAAGAAAGATGTTCATATCCTACAAATTCTGTTGTGACAGAAGCATCGATTTCATCGTAAACAGTAGCATCTGCACCCATATAGTTTGTGACTTCACGCGCTTCGCGGGCTTTCACACGCTGTTCTTCCATTGCAGCCTGGAAGCCTTTTTCATCGATTCCGTAACCCTTTTCTTCCAGGATTTCTTTTGTAAGATCAAGAGGGAATCCGTAAGTATCGTATAATTTAAACGCATTTTCTCCGGAGAGAGTCTTCTCTCCTGCTGCCTTCATCTCTTCTTCCATATCGGAAAGAATGCGAAGTCCCTGATCAATAGTCTTATTAAACTGGTTTTCCTCATTTGTAAGAACCTTAAAGATAAAATCCTTCTTCTCCTCAAGCTCCGGATAACCGTCTTTTGAACCATTGATAACCTCTGCACTTAATTTTGCAAGGAAATCTCCCTGAATGCCAAGAAGACGTCCATGACGTGCTGCGCGGCGAATCAGACGACGAAGTACATATCCTCTTCCCTCATTTGTTGGCATGATACCGTCAGAAATCATAAATGTTGCAGAACGAATATGGTCTGTAATCAGGCGAATGGAAACATCATCATTGTATTCTTTTCCATACTCTTTTCCTGCAATCTCACATACAAGGTTACGAAGAGAGCAGATAGTATCCACGTCAAAAATAGAATCTACGTCCTGAACAACAACTGCAAGACGCTCCAATCCCATACCTGTATCAATATTTTTCTGTTTCAGAGTTTCGTAGTTACCGTTTCCGTCATTTTCAAACTGGGTAAATACGTTGTTCCATACTTCCATGTAACGGTCGCATTCGCATCCCACTGTGCAGCCTTCCTTACCACAGCCGTATTTTTCCCCTCTGTCATAATAAATTTCAGAACACGGACCACACGGACCTGCGCCATGCTCCCAGAAGTTATCTTCTTTTCCAAAACGGAAAATACGCTCTGCCGGGA
>UQJE01000065.1 GCA_900541345.1 uncultured Blautia sp. | reverse complement strand
CGGTGATCATTGTATCTGCAAGGGATCAGGACAGAGAAAAGGCAGATGCGCTTGACGAGGGAGCGGACGATTATCTCACAAAGCCCTTTTCCACAACAGAGCTTATGGCAAGAATCCGCGTGGCGCTCCGTCATTATAACAGAATGAAGCGGCAGCAGGAGCCGCAAAAGGAGGAAACGACATACGTAAACGGAGGACTTTTTCTTGATACGGAAAAGCATATGGTATTAAAAAACGGAGAGGAGATCCATCTGTCTCCGCTGGAATATAATCTTCTTCTTTTATTTATGAAGAATCAGGGAAAGGCGCTTACTTATGGGTATATTTTAAAGAATGTGTGGGGAGAATGGTACGGACAGGATACACAGGTTCTCCGTACCGTCATGGCGTCCACAAGAAGAAAAATAGAGGACAATCCAGGAAAACCAAAGTATATTCTTACAGAAATCGGAGTTGGATACCGAATGAAGGAACAGGAAGTGAAATAAAAATTCTCACAGGATTCTCACAGGAAAAAAGCAATCCTCACACCAATCTCACAGGACTTCAGCTATAATAAAGACAAATCAAGGAGGTGCTTTATTATGATGAGTATGACAATGGATGAGAAAATGATCGAGGACTGCAGAGAGCAGATTGGAAATAGAGAATTTGTAAAATGTGAGCAGATGCTTAGAAAAGCGATGGAGGAGGAACCACATTCTGCAGTACCACATAACCTTATGGGAATTCTTCTGGAAAAGAAAGGAGAACATTCCCTTGCCATGAAACATTTCCGGGCTGCCTATGCACTGGACCCTTCCTGTGCGGCTGCAAGGTTTAATCTGGAACAGTTTTCTCAGATGGAGAACGCTTCAGTAAAATGCGCGTATGCAGATGCAGACTGTCAGCAGGAAAAACCGGTTCGTTTTTTTGTGAAATTTATGAATCCAAAGCATTCTGACAAGGATTGTAAAAAGGAAGAAAATAATCAAAAGAAAATTCACCATAATAGTCATTTTACATGGAATTTTAATTGATTTTCATCTTCAATGTGCTATAATAGCAACGTGAAAAAATGACATCGGAGGTGGAAGTGTGAAAAAATTATGGACGTTTTTAAGCGGCACACTTGTGGCTCTTCTGTCCTGCCCTGTTTCTGTCTATGCAGCAGAAAACGGCAGTGAAGCCACAGGTGTGCCGCTATGGCTGTGTATACCGTTTGCAGGGCTTCTCCTGTGTATCGCAGTCATGCCCCTTGTAAAAGGTGAGTGGTGGGAAGCGCATCAGCCACTTGTAGTGGGCTTCTGGATCCTGCTCCTTGTAATTCCTTTTGCAGTAGTGTACGGGGCAGGGATGACGGCAGAGACCGTTCTTGAATGTTTGTTTAACGATTATCTTACCTTTATTGTGCTTCTGTTCGGATTGTTCTGTGTATCTGGAAATATCACGATGGAGGGGGATTTTGCAGGTTCGCCAAGAGTAAACGTAGGGCTTCTTGCCCTTGGAACGCTTCTTTCAAGCTGCATTGGAACGACAGGAGCAAGTATGCTTATGGTGCGACCAATTATTAAAATGAATTCCTGGAGAAAAAGGAAAAGCCATATTATGGTATTTTTTATTTTCCTGGTATCTAATATGGGCGGCTGTCTGACGCCTATTGGCGACCCGCCGCTTTTAATGGGATTTATGCGGGGAGTTCCGTTTTTCTGGAGTCTTCATCTTTTGCCTATGCTTTTATTTAATATGGTAATTCTTCTGTTTGTATTTTACCATCTTGATAAGAGAGCATATAAAAAAGATATTGCAGTCGGTGAAAAACCGGATATTCGAAAACCGGGAACGGAGTTTCGCATTGACGGTCTTCACAACATCATTTTCCTTCTTATGATTGTTGGAGCTGTCATTTTAAGTGGTGTGCTTCCGGGAATGAGCGCATTTCAGGACGCTTCCGGAAATGTACGCGGAATCCATATTTTCGGAGAAGTGACATTAGGCTTTCCTTCTGTCATTGAGATCGTGATCATTCTTGTGGCTACCTGGCTGTCCTTTAAGACAACAAACCCGGAGATCAGAAGAAGAAACCATTTTACCTGGGGTGCGATCAAAGAGGTTGCCGTACTTTTTATCGGGATTTTTATTACTATGCAGCCTGCCCTTATGCTTTTAAAAACAATGGGACCGGAGCTTGGAATTACGGCGCCGGCGCAGATGTTCTGGGCAACGGGAGCGCTTTCCAGTTTCCTTGATAATACTCCGACGTATCTTGTATTCCTCACAACAGCAGGAACACTTGGATTTACAAGCGGAATTACAACTACACTTGGAACGATTTCCGTAAAAACGCTCACTGCCATTTCCTGCGGAGCCGTATTCATGGGAGCAAATACATATATTGGAAATGCGCCAAACTTTATGGTAAAAGCCATTTCTGATGAAAACGGTGTCAATATGCCATCCTTCTTTGGGTATATGTTATGGTCGCTTGCATTTTTGATACCGGTATTTATACTGGATATGCTGGTATTCTTTTTGTAGGAAGGAGGAGAAAATATGCAGGAAAAGTTACAGGCAAATAAAGAAAAATGCAGAGAAATTGCAGAGAAGCTTTACGAGCTGGACGGAGAAGTTTATAACTGCGTAGGTTCTGCTCTGGGGCGGACCTTTACAGGGGACAGAGAAAACTGTATTCGCAGCCTTGCAATGCTCATGTATACAAAGCCGGATGGTCATCTTCTTAGAAGCGAAATGGCGCTTATCAGCAATATGGCCCGTACCATACAGGACAAAGAAGTGAGAAAGCGTCTTATGATAAAATATGATGGTATCCTTCAGGAAGTGGCAGCTTTGCCAGATACATTTGGTTCTGTTGATATTCTGGACATTGCAAGAGCTCAGTTAAATACATCGAATCTCCGACAGAAATTTTCAAAGGACGACCATCTTGTAATCTGTATTGGAAGAACACAGGGAAGCGCAGGAAACGATATAGGCTTTGCTCTGGCGGATGCCCTTCGTATTAATTATTATGATGCGGAAATTTTTAATCAGGTAATGAAGCGTCTGGAAGCAGATAAAGATTCTGTAAATGATATGGCAAGCTTTACAAACTTTGATAAGTACAAAAAGAAAAGCGGATTTCATTTAAAAGAATGGCTCCGTGATTTTAACAGGTATCACGGGCTTCCTACCCAGGACGCTGTATTTTTTAATACGAGCGATCTGATCTGCTCGATGGCGCGCAGCGAGGACTGCATTATTATGGGACGGTGTGCAGATGTGATTTTGAAAAACAATCACATTCCTCATATCAGCATTTTCATTGACGCGCCTTTTGCCATCAGAACACAGCACGTTATGGAAGCAAGGAATATGAACTTTAAGCAGGCATCACACTTTTTAAAGAAGATGGACCGCCAGCACAGAAAGTACTATCAGTTCTATTCAGGCGAGAAATGGGGAAATACAGAGAATTACGATCTTTGTATTAACAGTGCAAGCTATGGAATCAAAGAGACGGTAGATATGATAGAGAGAATGATACATCAGCAGTAAGAGACAGCCGCAGGCGGAAGAAATTTCGTCTGCGGCTGTTTGTATGTTTTATTCATTTTTCAGAAGCTCTTTTTTCAGGGAAAGAAGAAGCATGACAAGAGAAATCAGCATAAGAATGTGGGAAATCCCGGCAAAACCGGAAATCATGGCATTCTGTGCGGAGGATAAAGCAGTGCCTTTTACTTCCAGGATACCGCGTACCAGCATGGTAACTGCCATAAATGGAAGCGCAATATTATAAAGAATTAAAAATTTCCGGAAGCCTTTTGCTTCCAGAAGGGGAAGAGTCCGGCAGAATAGTGCGATAATTAAAAACATAAGAGTTCCGAGAACAAGAAGATGTACATGGAGAAGTCCAAGCACAGTTTTTCCGGAATAATCGTTAAATTTTGTAAACTCCCGATAGAATACGCCGCCTGCCATAGCGAGCCAGAAATAAATAAAAGCAGTATTCCATAATTTTTTCATGAGAAAGCCTCCTTATGTAACGTAAAAAATACGGTATTTTCGATTTGAACAATGTTCATTTTAAAAGTATAATATATCGGACATAATCTGTCAAGTATTTTTTAATACCATTTTAATTTTGCAGTCCGGCATTATAACACTGATTTAAAATTTTTTGTGCTATGATTGGTTCTGCCAGAAAAGGAAAGAAAGGGATGAAAACAATGGATATAGTTATGATTTTCATTTTGGCTGTCTGCTTTGGAAGCATGAAGCTTTTAGCAGACTGGTGTGAAAAACAGGTGGGTACAGCCACCGTGTATAAGGAGGAAGAAAAATGATTTTGTTGGCAATTATCATTTTACTACTTACCGGATATTTATTTTATGCACTGATTTATCCGGAAAAATTGTAAGAAAAGGGATTAGACTTGGAGGAGAGAAAAAATGTTACAGATAGTGGTTACCCTTGCGATATTTATGGTGCTTGTAATCCCTATGGGAACTTATATGTACCATATCGCCACAAAAGAGAAAACATTTGCAGATCCGCTTTTTAACCGTGTGGACGGTTTGATCTATAAGGTCTGCAGAATAAACGGTGAGGGAATGAACTGGAAGCAATATGCGCTTCATTTACTTACCACAAACGCAGTGATGGTATTTACCGGGTATCTTGTTTTAAGGCTTCAGGGATTATTATTTGTAAATCCGAATGGAATCGAAGCTATGGAACCGACCCTTTCTTTTAACACAATTATCAGCTTTATGACAAATACAAACCTTCAGCATTATTCCGGTGAGTCCGGTCTTTCTTATTTAAGCCAGATGCTTGTTATCATTTTTATGATGTTTGTATCTGCTGCCAGTGGATATGCGGCATGTATGGCATTCTGCAGAGGGCTTGCAGGAAAGCGGAAGGATGTAGGAAACTTTTATGAAGATATGGTGCGAATTACCACACGTATTCTTATTCCTGTATCTCTGATTGCCGGACTTTTTCTGATTTGGCAGGGAGTTCCTCAGACACTTGCGGCAAACCAGACCGTACAGACAATTGAGGGACAGTATCAGGATCTTGCAATGGGACCTGTGGCAGCGTTGGAAAGTATTAAACATCTGGGAACAAACGGCGGTGGATTTTTCGGAGCAAACTCAACAACCCCATTTGAAAATCCGACTGTAATTTCGAATATGATCGAACTTCTTTGTATGATGGTTCTTCCGGGATCCTGTGTCATTACTTTTGGAAAAATGACAATGAAGAGAAGAAAAGAATCAAAGAAAAATCAGGTTGTTATGTCTGCTCAGAAAAAAGTCATTTTCGGAAATCAGGGAAGAACTATTTTTGCAGCTATGTCTATACTCTTCCTTGTAGGACTTCTTATCTGCTTTAACGCAGAGCAGGCGGGAAACCCGGCTCTGGAAGCAGTTGGCCTCAATCAGGATATGGGAAGCATGGAAGGAAAAGAGATGCGCTTCGGCATTGCCCAGTCTGCACTCTTTACAACGACAACCACCTCATTTACTACAGGTACAGTTAACAATATGCACGATACCCTGACCCCTCTTGGAGGAATGGTTCCAATGCTTCACATGATGCTAAACTGTGTATTCGGCGGTAAGGGCGTCGGTCTTATGAATATGGTAATGTATGTAATTCTTGCCGTATTCCTCTGCGGACTTATGATTGGACGTACTCCGGAATATCTTGGAAAGAAAATTGAAGGAAAAGAAATGAAGCTTGTGGCTCTTGTACTGATCGTGCATCCGCTTCTTATTCTTGGTTTTTCCGCGCTTGCCGTTATGACAGGGGCGGGAATGGAAGGAATTACAAACGAAGGTTTTCATGGACTGTCACAGGTTTTATATGAATATGCTTCTTCTGCTGCAAACAACGGTTCCGGTTTTGAGGGACTGGCAGATAATACTGTATTCTGGAATATTACGACTGGTCTTGCCATGTTCTTCGGAAGATATATTGCTATTATCGCACAGCTTGCAATCGCAGGAAGTCTGCTGGCAAAACGCCGTGTAAATGAGACAGTAGGAACATTACGGACGGACAATGTAATTTTTACAGTTGTTTTAGTAGTTGTTGTATATATCTTTGCAGCATTGACATTCTTCCCTGCACTGGCACTTGGGCCGATAGCAGAGCATCTTGTACTTTGGATGTCATAAACAGGATGCGAAGTCAGAAAGGATATGGATTGAAATGGAAAAAGAGCATAAAAAGACAAAATTTATTACAAAGGATATTCTGAAAACTTCCATTATCGGAGCCTTTCAGAAATTAAATCCAAAATATATGATGAAAAACCCCGTAATGTTTGTAGTAGAAATTGGTTTTGTGATCAGCCTGATCATGACAATTTTCCCTACGATTTTTGGAGATGACAGTTCCCTCCGTATTTATAATGGAATAGTAACTGTGATTTTATTTGTAACAATTCTTTTTGCAAACTTTGCAGAAGCTGTTGCAGAGGGACGTGGAAAAGCCCAGGCGGATTCTTTGAAGAAAACAAAAAAAGATACTGTGGCAAATCTTCTTTTAAAAGACGGCACAGAAAAGACGATCAACGCTTCTGAGCTGAAAAAAGGCGATGTAGTCATGGTAAGAATGGGAGAAGTGATTCCAAATGATGGCGAGGTAATTGAAGGTGTTGCATCTGTAGACGAGTCAGCGATCACAGGAGAGTCTGCTCCTGTTACGAGAGAGGCAGGCGGCGATTTCTCTTCTGTTACAGGAGGAACCACAGTAGTCAGTGACTGGCTGAAAATTAAAATTACTTCAGAGCCTGGAAAATCTTTCCTGGATAAAATGATTTCTCTTGTAGAAGGAGCTTCCAGACAGAAGACGCCAAATGAAATTGCGCTGAATACGCTTCTTGTAAGTTTAACTATTATTTTCCTTATTGTGGTTGTCACTCTTTACTGTTTCTCTGATTATGCAGGAGCAAAGATTCCAATGGCAACCATGATCGCTCTTCTAGTGTGCCTGATTCCGACTACTATCGGCGGTCTGCTTTCCGCAATCGGAATTGCAGGAATGGATCGTGTAACAAGATTTAATGTAATTGCCATGTCAGGTAAAGCAGTAGAAGCCTGCGGAGACGTAGACACCATGATTCTTGATAAAACAGGAACCATTACATACGGAAACCGTCTTGCAGCAGATTTTCGTCCGGTAAAAGGAAAGAAAAAAGAAGACTTAATTGATTACAGTGTAATGACTTCCCTCTGTGATTCCACACCGGAAGGAAAATCTGTGGTAGAACTTGGAATGTCTCTTGGAACAGGTATCAGAGAAGATGCAAAAGAGCAGATGGAATTTGTGGAGTTTACCGCACAGACAAAAATGAGCGGCGTCAACTTAAAAGACGGCACAGAAATTCGAAAAGGCGCTTACGATGCCATCAAAACATACGTAAAAGAAAAGGGTGGAACAATTCCTGACGATCTGGAAGGAATTGTAAAAGAAATTTCCAGTCTTGGCGGCACACCTCTTGTTGTATGTGCAGGAAATGTAATATACGGCGTTATTTACTTAAAAGATACAGTAAAACCGGGGCTTGTAGAGCGTTTCGCCCGTCTCCGTGAAATTGGGATCAAGACAATTATGTGTACAGGAGATAACCCGCTGACAGCTGCAACGATTGCAAAAGAAGCAGGTGTAGACGGTTTTATTGCAGAATGTAAACCAGAGGATAAAATTGATGCCATCAAAAAAGAGCAGGCAGAAGGAAAACTGGTAGCGATGACAGGAGACGGTACAAACGACGCGCCGGCTCTTGCACAGGCAGATGTTGGTCTTGCCATGAACAGCGGAACAACGGCAGCAAAAGAGGCTGCGAATATGGTTGACCTTGACTCTGACCCCACCAAGATCCTGGAGGTTGTGGAAATCGGAAAACAGCTTTTGATTACAAGAGGATCTCTTACTACGTTCAGTATTGCAAACGATGTGGCAAAATATTTTGCCATTATCCCGGCAATGTTTACCCTTGTAATCCCGCAGATGGAAATCCTGAACATTATGCACCTTGCAACACCGTTCAGCGCGATCTTATCCGCACTTATTTTCAACGCCATTATTATTCCGTGCCTGATTCCTATTGCCATGCGCGGTGTCAAATACAAACCAATGCGCTCCGAAAAAATGCTGATGAAAAACATGGGAATTTATGGACTTGGCGGTGTGATTGTACCGTTTATCGGAATTAAACTGATTGATATTTTAGTTGCGCCACTTCTGGCACTTTTAGGATTATAAAAATAGAGGTAATGACATGAAGAATTTTGGAAAATATTTAAAAAAAGCGGCTGCAGTTACATTTACCCTGCTTCTTATATGCGGTGTGATTTATCCCCTGGCTCTTACCGGTATCGGGCAGGTTCTGTTTCCCAGGCAGGCGAACGGAAGTATTGTAAAGGCAGATGGAAAAGAAGTTGGTTCTGAGGTAGTAGGACAGGAGTTTGAAGGCGACCAGTATTTTCATGGAAGAATTTCTTCTGTAAATTACAATACTTATACAAAAGAAGAAAAAGAAAGCGGCGAATATACAGGGGTTGCCTCCGGAAGCTTTAATTACGGAGCTACAAGCGAGGACTTAAAAGCGCGTGTGGAAAATGATGTAAAGGCTTTTAAGGAAAGATACAGGGAAGCGACAGGCGAGGAATTTACAGGTGAAATTCCGGCAGATATGCTTACTGCTTCCGGTTCCGGACTTGATCCTCACATCAGCCCGGAATCTGCAGAAGTACAGCTTCCCATCGTAGCTGCAAAAAGCGGACTCTCTGAGGATGAAGTAGAGAAAATCGTAGAAAACAACACAGAGCATAAGGCTCTCGGGATTTTCGGAGAAGAAAAAGTGAACGTATTAAAATGTAACCTGGAAATTAAAGAAGCTATGGAAGGCTGATGTGCCGGGGAGGAAAAACATGAGCACAGAACGGGCGACTCCGGAGGAATTGCTGAGAAGGATCCATGCGGAGGAAGAAGCGAAGGAGAAAGAAAAGAAAGGGAAACTGTGTATTTTTCTGGGATATGCGGCAGGGGTTGGAAAAACCTGCGCCATGCTGGATGCAGCTCATGAGCTATTGAAAGAGGGCGTAGATCTGGTTTCCGGATATATTGAACCTCATGCAAGACCGGAGACAAGTAAAAGAGAGGAGGGACTGGAAAAAGTCCCCCCTCTTCTTGTGCCATATAAGGGAATTGATCTCCGGGAGCTGGATCTTGACGCTGTTTTGCGAAGAAAACCACAGCTAGTCCTTGTTGATGAGCTTGCGCATACAAACGCAGCGGGGATGCGCCACAGAAAACGGTATGAGGATATTGAAGAAATTCTTGATGCAGGTATTGACGTATATACAACCGTAAATATTCAGCATCTGGAAAGCCTGAACGATATTGTGGAAAGCATTACGGGCATCCATGTAAGGGAGCGTGTTCCCGATAAAATATTTGATTCCGCCGATCAGGTAAAGCTTGTGGATATTGAACCGGATATTCTGATTGAGCGATTAAAAGAAGGGAAAATTTATAAGGCAGTACAGGCGGAGAGAGCGCTTCAGAATTTTTTTGCAAAAGACAAGCTGATCGCTCTTCGTGAAATTGCTCTTCGAAGAATGGCAGATAAAGTAAATCGGCTTGCCATTTTAGAACATATTCAAAATGAATCAGGAGAAAATGGAGAGTATTATCAAGGCGAGCATATAATGACCTGCATTTCCGCTGCTCCTTCCTGCAAAAAAGTCATCCGAAGTGCGTCAAGAATGGCATATGCCTTTCACGCAAAATTTACTGCCCTTTATGTGGAAACAACTGCCCTTCAAAATGCAGAACCGGCAGTTAAAAAAGCACGTGATGAAAATATTCACCTTGCAGAGGCGCTTGGGGCTAAGGTGGTAACCGTATTTGGTAATGATATTGCCTTTCAGATTGCAGAATACGCCAGAGTCAGCAGCGTCACGAAGCTCGTTCTTGGAAGAACAAATCACAGGATTCTTCTCGGTCAGAAAAAAGGAACGCTCACAGACCAGATCAGTGAATATATGCCGGAGCTTGATATATTTATTATTCCGGATATGGGAAATACGGGGAAAAAACGGTATTTTCTTCATACGCCAAAACGGTATGTAAGCGCGAAGGCAACAGAAAGTCTTTATATGGATCTTTTAAAAGAAACAGCAGCTCTCTGCATGGCAACAGGCGTTGGTTTCCTTTTTCGAAAACTGGGCTTTGTGGACGCGGACATTATCATGGGATACCTTTTTTCTATTCTGATTCTGTCCCTTTATACAACAAGGCGGTATATTGCTGTTTCAGCAGCCGTATTGAGCGTCTTTCTTTTTGACTGGTTTTTTGTACATCCGTATTACAGCCTTACTTTTTACAGTGGAGAGTACAGTGTGACATTTGGGATCATGCTTCTTTTTTCCATTATTATTTCCACTGTGCTGTCAACAGGAAGGCGGCAGGCAAGAGAAAAATTATGTATAGAACAGAGCTTCTTCTGGAAAACAGCAGAAAAATGCGGCGTGTGGAAAATGTGAAAGACCTTCTCATGGAGTTAAGTGAAAAAGTGCTGAAGCTTATGAATCTTTCCGTTGTATTTTATGTGCGGAAAGATGAAAAGACGACAGGACCCTGGCTGTTTCCAAGAGAGGGCGTATCAAAAGAGGAGCTTGGAAAAACGCAGGACGAAAAAGAACGTGCAGTTGTGGACTGGGTCATGGCAAATAAAAAACGCGCAGGCTGCTGTACCCACACGCTTCCCGATGCAAAAGCCATGTATCTTCCTGTTAAAACAAGTGAGGAAATATATGGAGTAATGGGAATCATACTGGAAGAAAAAAGAGAAATCCCCTCTTTTGAGTACGGACTTTTAACAGCCATGTTAAATGAGGCTGCCCTTGTGTTTGCCAGAATTTATCTTGTTCAGAAAGAAAAGTAGAATTTTTTATGATTTTGCGTTATGATAAGAACATAGAAACGGAGGAAAGCAGCAATGAGAGATGCAGTGGAAGAAAAAAACAGGAATCATATGTGGAAAAATATAGGTTACTGCAGCGCAAGCCTTCTTCTTTCCACAGGAATTGATCTGATTTTTGCAAGATGGGGGTTCAGCGATGCAAATCTGATCATGACGTATATCCTGGGAAATCTGATCGTGGCTCTTTTTACAGACGGATATATCTGGGGACTGATTTACAGTATTTTAGGTGTTCTTACCTTCAACTTCTTTTTTGCAGCTCCTGTTTTTACGTTTTCCGTTTATAATCCAAACTATATCGTGACCTTTATCGTAATGTTTGTCACATTTATGATCTGCTCCATGCTCACGAAAAAGGTAAAGGATTATGCTTATCAGAATGCCAAGAAATCCTATCGCTCGGAGCTTTTATTAAAGGCGAGCCGAAGCCTTCAGACAGCTTCCACCACCCAGGAGATTGCCCAGAAGATCGTGGAGCAGCTTGGCAGACTTCTTGAAAAAAACATCTACTGTTATCTTGGAGAGCCTGAGGAAGGAAGTATTCCCCTTTCCTACAGAAAAGAAAACGGAGAAGAAGCTCTTCAGGAAACAGATATGGCAGTTGTGAGATGGTGCTGGCAGCATCAGGAGGATGCCGGATTTTCTACAGAGACACTGGGAGAATCAAAGTATATGTTCCTTGCAGTAAAAAGCGATGCGCGAATGTTTGCAGTTATTGCCATTGGTATGGAGGGAGAACCCATCCGCACCTTTGAGCGGGGAATCGTGGGCACTCTGATCCATGAATGTGCCTTTGCTATGGAAAAGGAGGAGCTTTTAAAGCAGCAGAGGGAGGCGGAGATTCGACTGGAAAAAGAGCAGTTAAGGGCAAATCTTCTTCGCTCGATCTCTCACGACCTTCGAAGTCCTCTTACGAGTATTTCCGGAAATGCAGAAAATCTCATAGGAAATGAGACAATCCTTTCGGCAGAGAAACGGCAGAAAATATACCATGATATTTACAATGATTCCATGTGGCTGATCAATCTTGTGGAAAATCTTCTCTCAATTACGAGAATCGAAAACGGAAGCATGGAATTAAATATCCAGGGAGAAATCGCAGAGGAAGTACTGGACGAGGCAGTGCGGCATATAAACAGAAGGGGAAAACACCAGCATATCCAGGTGGAATGTGAGGAAATCCTCATTGCGAAAATGGATGTGAAACTGATCCTGCAGGTTTTGATCAATCTTGTAGACAATGCGGTAAAATATACGCCGGAGGGAGGAGAAATTATTCTCCGGGCGGAAGCTTTAAAGGGAAAGGTTCTTTTTTCCGTAAAAGACAACGGGGAAGGGTTGACAGAAGAGCAGAAAGAGAAAATTTTTGATATGTATTATACGGCAAATAATACGGTCAGCGACGGCAGAAGAGGCATGGGGCTTGGACTTCCTCTCTGCCAGTCGATCATAGGTGCACACGGAAGCAGCCTTAAGGTTTATGACAACGAGCCAGCGGGAACCGTATTTTGTTTTGCACTGGAACAGGAGGAGATTCGATTATGATAAAAGGCGGCAAGCCGGTAGTTCTTGTTGTGGAAGATGATGAGCCGATCCGCAACCTGATCACCACAACTCTGGAAATGGAAAAGTATAAATTTGATACGGCGCAGAACGGATCGCAGGCAATTATGCTGGCAGCAGCCAACAATCCGGATATTATTCTTATGGATCTTGGGCTTCCTGATATGGACGGAATTGAAGTGATCCGGAAAATCCGTTCCTGGTCGGTAGCCCCTATCATTGTGATCAGTGCAAGAAGCGATGAAAAAGACAAGGTGGCGGCTCTTGACGTGGGAGCGGACGATTATCTCACAAAGCCCTTCAGCGTAGTAGAACTGTCTGCAAGACTTCGGGCGACGATCCGCCGTGTACAGTATATTATGCGGGAAGATAACACAAACGAAAGCGTTTTCAAAAACGGAGGGCTGGAAATAGATTACAGCGCGGCAGTTGTAAAGCTTGACGGGGAGGAGCTTCATCTTATGCCACTGGAGTACAGTCTTCTCTGCCTTCTTGCCCGGAATGTGGGCAAGGTCCTGACGTATCAGTTTATTCTGGAAAAAGTATGGCAGAACGGGATGGGAAGCGATATTTCTTCCCTTCGCGTATACATGACTTCTCTTCGGAAAAAACTGGAGAAGGATAAGGAAAAGCCAGCGTATATTCAGACACATATTGGAATCGGGTACAGAATGCTGAGTGTGGAAGATTAAAAAATTATATCTTTTCCTGTGCCATGCGGAGAAATTCTTCCATTGCTCTTGTCAGATACCGCCCTTTTTTCCAGTAAAAATAAATGCTTCTGTGGCTGTACTGCCCGGACAGCTTATAAAAAATCACATTGTTGTGATAGGGAACGCGGGAAATCAAGGTATTACTTATAAAGGAGATGCCCATGCCGGAGCATGTAATATTGTAGGAGGTCATCTGCTGGTCTAATTCAAAAAGCACTTTAGGAGTAAGCTGGTTTTCTCTGAAAATTCCCATTCCCCGCTTTCTTGTATCATTTTCCGGCTTTAAGATAATGAAAGGCTCTGCTTCAAAATACATCAGGGGAACAGGCTGAACTTTTGAATTTAAAAAACTTTTGTCTCTAATTTGTTCCGGCAAAATCTGAAAGGAAGACAATTTGCTGTTTACAGAAAAGGAGGCAGGTACTGCAAGAAGAAGATGCTCTTCCTGATAAATGCAGGAGGAAAAATTTTCTTCTTGAATAATTCCATTATCCAGCATCAGATCAATTTTTCCATCCTGAAGGAGAGCAGTAAGCTCTGTTGTATTTTCTTCTTTCAGTTTTAATTTTACAAGAGGAAATTTTCTGGAAAATTCCGCCATAAGAGGAGGGAGTACCCAGGAAGAAAAAAGGCTGCTTCCCCCAAGGGTAAGATTGCCTGCCTGAAGTCCGCCCCAATCATTTATGTATTCTGTAAAGTCGTTTTCTACAGACATAAGCTTTTCTACAGTGCGGATGTACTGCCGGCCAGGTTCCGTAAGCTGCAGAGGCTTTGTACTTC
>UQJE01000064.1 GCA_900541345.1 uncultured Blautia sp. | reverse complement strand
TTGTTTGTGATGCGATTAAGGGAATGGATACCCTCTACTTCTCATTTTCAATCTTCTTCCTTTCGCATTATATTATCCGATATACCAGAGCAGGATATAAATATATCCTGCTCTGATATAAATTACGGTGTATATCTTCCCTCAACATTCAATCCGGTGGCACTGGAATTTGTTATCATAAAATAATAAACTCCTGAATCTGCCCATTTCTTATACTTTGCATTATTCGCTGGATCATTCTTGCTAATATACGTATATTCAGAGAAAATACTCTGATTATCTAACTGATAGGAACGACACGATAAAGAAGCATATGTGCTAAAATATGTTCCTGTTACATAAAATTTCTGTTCTCCATCTGCTTTCACAGTTCTTTTTGTTTTAGGATCTCCCGGCACTGTAACATTAAATTTAACAGTATCAGCCATTACCGGAACCGTAGTTCCTGCGACACATAAAGCTGCCATTAAACCGCAAAACATTTTTTTAACTTTTTTACTCATCATACTTTTTTCTCCTCTCTGGTGAAAAAATTTTACAGTTCTTAAACAACATTAGCGCTAATCTGTTTGTTGAACTTACTATACCATAAAATTTTCCTTTAAAACGCTTCTTGTCAAAAACTGTATATAATTATGACAAAAACGGAACTTTATATAGTATTTGCAGAAAGTATTTTGTAATTAAACTTTTTCTTTATACTTTAACAAGCCCCCCACCATTGCAATCACAGTCAAAATTTGAACCCATACAATAATTTCTCCCAAAAATTGCTGGTGTGTACCTATTCCTGCCAGCACTATCATTCCGTTACATAATAAAATCTTCTTTGCACTTTTCGCATACTTTTTTCTCTCACCCTCATCTAACAGATGAATCGGATTTTCTACCGGAGCATATATCCAGATTATTACCGCTGTACCACTCCAGATTGCTGCTAAAATTACATCAGATAAAATGAAACTCCTTTTCGCCCAAACAGCAATATTCATCATTGCTGCAGATATAAAATAACATCGTAGCTCTGTATCTGCATGATAACCTCCCGCATACGGTCTTAAAAAGAAAATCCCTAAAAACAGGAACAACATAAATGGTAATTCTTTCCAAAGAATACCGAAGACAATCAAAGTCACTAAATTAAGCAATATTGTAAATCCCTGATGCAAGCCATACTGGAGAATTTCCTGTTCCTCCTTATCATCACTGATTTTCTCAGCTATTTTTTCTGAATAAAGTTTCTTTTCTTCTCTCATCAAAACCTCCATATCTAAACAAATACGGCTGCCATAGGCTATCACTTTTTATAACCTATAACAACCGTATCAGTAGAAGAATGTAATATATCTCTGGTCACTTTTTCAAAATCAAGATTTTTTTAATTTTTTCACAGCAGAAGGCATCTTCATTTGATAAGTATAAAACGCACATGCCGTATTTGCATCACGTTCTGCCAGTTTCTTTGCTATACCCTCCACTGCTTTTCTTCCAAGTTTTACCGTCTTTTTTTCCATACAATCCCTCCTTTGGCTTTTCTGATTGTGCTAATAATAACATACATTTCTCCATATTTATCCTGTATGTAAAAAAATGTATATATTTTTGTCAAAATCTGCACTAAAAAAGAGCCCGCCGGCTCTTTTAATTTTCCTATATACTAGACAGATATAAGAAAACCTGCACTTGAAAACGCTTATCTGTATACTCAATCTTCATATCACCGCCACAGGAATTTACCACTTGTCCTACACTCTCCAAACCTATTCCATGAATAGATGAATGAATCTGGCTCGTTTGCAGTTTGTTGCCTCTTTTCGTGATCTTACCTGTATAACTGTTTTCAATTAAGATGAGAAGTATGTCTTTTTGCGTATGTACACTGACAGATAAGTATTTTTCATCTGATTTGCTTGCCTCCCTGACTGCATTATCAACTAAGTTTCCTAAAATCACACAAATATTAAAATTTTTGCTGTATAGCTGTTTGGGAATCTGAATATCCAAATCCACAGTATCTAACAGCTCATCTGCCTGCCGGAGCATATAATTTAAAACTCCATCAATTTCCTTATTTCCGGTAGAAACCTTTTCTGCCGGATTTAACATGAACTTCTCCATCTGTTTCAAATATCGCACCATATCCTCATTTTTATCATGCTGTGCCATCGAAGACAATTCTATCAAATGATGTTTCATATCATGTCGAAGTTTCTTGACATATTCCTGGGATTCCTGCAGCACATCAAGCTGGTTCGCATATACATCAACCATCTTCTCTAATTTTTTCTCATTCATTTGGGCTACATAAAATTTTGTTAATGCATGATATAGGTATAACAAAAAAGCGTTAATAAATAACAGACTAAAAGCTACTGTAAGAGCTATTGGTTTATCATGTCCTGTCAGAACTGCAGTGCGCTGCATACATACAATACTAACCAGAGGAATCATTCCCAAAATGATTTCCTTCATAAACGGTAATGAAATATCTTTTTCTCTGTTTTTGAGATTTTTCCCAAAAGCAGTCGGTATTAAAATTACCAGACTGGTTATAAAATGATAACCTGATTTTACTGGCTGACCCGGCTCATATCCCACTAGCAACTGGACAATTATAACCTCTACAAATATGTTAATCGCATATATTACAAATGTTATTAATAATTTTTTAGTCAATTTCACCTGATAAGGGAAGGTTAACAACAATAACGCCCCAATATTTGCAACAATATTTAAACTTGGCGACACAAATACCATACTGACAGTAAAGGTAAAAAGACACCCGATAACATACAATATCCAATTATTTTTCCATCGGCATTTCTCCTGGGAAACAAAAAAATCCATGTATCTTTTAATTGCATAAAAACGGATTCCGTTTGAACATAATATCAACAGTAATTCAGCTATTATTTCGAATTTCATTTGTCATACTCTCCATCAGTTTTCTTCTTACCTCCACTCGGTTCGACCTGCTAATATCCAATACATCTCCATTCACCATTTTAATCGCTCTATAATTGATTTCCTTCGCATAATGCAGATTAATCAAACAGGATTTATGGATACGCAGAAACAGCCCCTCCGGGCATTCTTTTTCTACCTCCGATAGTTTTCCGTAAAAACTCTGTATCTCATTTTCTTTTACAATATTGATTTTTCTTCCGTCGCTTTGAAAATACAAAATATCTTTATACATAATGCGATACGTATTGCCCTGATTTTTATATGTAAAATTGCATTCATTCTTACCGATAATATGAAGCATCTTCTCCATAACATGCCAGAGTTTTTCCTTTTTTATCGGCTTTACCAGAAAATCAAACGGCTGGTTCTGAAATAATTCCAGTGCATACTCCTTCTTAGAAGAAATATACACCAGAAACATTTCTGAATTTCTCAATTCCTCCCGAATATACTTTCCAATTTCCACACCGTTCATCCCCGGCAATTCAATATCCAAAAAAAGAATTGCCGGAACTGTTTCACGTTTCAGATACTGCATCATGGTATTCCCATCATAAAAAACTTCTGTTTCCAGCTTTATGCTATTTTCAAAAGCAAATTCCCGGAGTATTTGTTCCATCTCCCCACAAGTGCTTATTTCATCATCACATATAATAGCCTGCATCACTTTACCTCCTGTTATTTCATATACTACCCCATTCTCCTCTTCCATGCAAGCTACTTCACGATTCCCTTAAAGCCCTGTTTATTCGAGATATTTTCACTTTAAAAACACATATCTTGCCTGTGCAAAATCCACCTCATCCTCATGTTGAAGCTGATAATCCTCCCCTTCTTTTAAAAGTCTCCCGTTGACAGCCGTTCCGTTTCTGGAGTTTAAATCACTGAGATAATATTCCTGGTCCCGCCTCCTGATTTTAGCATGAATGCGACTGACTGTAGGAAGATCGATCACTGCATCGACAGCCGTCTCCATTTTTCCAATCACTGTTATATCCTCTTGAAGGTAAATTGTTGCAAACTCTCCCGGTTCCCGGCTTACGAGGGATGCCGGTCCCTGTACCACTCCTTCGGAAAGCACCACTGTCTCCCCGAAATCTTTTGCCTTTGGCTCGTTCTCCAAAGTCCGTGACAAAGTTCGATTCTCTTCTGCGGACATATCAGGCTGCCATGCACTCTCTTCCTCCTGCTCTGCCTTCCATATGGGTTCTCTCTGTATTTCCCTTATTTCCTGTGTTCCCCTTTTCTTTTCTATATTCCCTTTCTGCTTTTTTCGGAATCTGTATACAAGCATTCCCAGTCCCAAAAATGCTGCACAGCCGGAAAGCATCACCCCAGTCTGCAATCCGGGCAAAAATCCAAGAACTGCCGCTCCTGCTGTTATAACAAGAACAAGCGCTCCCAATACAGAAAAAAGTATTTTTTTTCGAAGGGAAACCGGGGGTTTTTTCTCATCTCTCCTGTCACGGTTTTCAAAAGGACTGTCTGTCTCCATTTTCCAGGACGAATCTTCCAATTGCTTTTTATACGAATCTTTAAATTGATCGTTTTCTTTGGATTGCTCTTTTTCTTTACAGATTTCCGGAATATATTTCTCTCCACTCTGGTTTTTCTGAAAACCATCCCAGTTCTCAAAAAGAGGATTTTTATTTTCCCTGCTGTCTCTTCCCTTATAAATCTCTTCTTTTACATATTCCAAATGAAAAGTATCCTCAAGCGCTCTTCTATATACGCCGTACCCGAGAATGACCGCATCTCCATCCTCATGATCAATTTTCGGAAGGACATATTCTGTGAGAACGCGAAACTCCTCCCTTACGTCTCCTGCTTTTCCCGGCACACAGCAGAAATACAGCTTTTTCTTTTCCACATCGAGGTACATGTACTCCGGCTGTACAAGGAGCTGCCCCGGATTCATCAGATATTCTGCCATCTCTTCCATTGCCTGAACAAACCCTTCGAAAATCAGGCGTAAATCCTCCAACCCCATTTTTTTCGTTTCATACATGGAAGCTACTGACTGCTTTGACGTAATATCATAATAAATCAAAAAATTTCCATCGATTCCCTGAAGCCTGCATTTTAAAAGGGAGGGCATTCCGTTTCCCACAAGCATTCTCACCTGATAAGAATCTGTATCGGGAACTTCATCACCATGAAGGATAAGATAATTATGATTCATATCTCTTTTATATTCTGCCCTCATATCAATCTCCTTCCAGAAGCTCCGAAGCTGCCTTTACTTTTCTCACCCACCCCACAGGACGAATCACCTTTGACTCTCCCTTTACAAGGAGATGCCAGGAAAGCCCTGTATATTCTCCTATTGTATCAAGATCATATGTGACAACAACCTTTTTTCCTGCCTCTGTTTGTGTGGAAATATTTTCCGCTCCGAAAAATCCCAAAGAGCCAAGCGCCTGACTTTTTATTCGAGCAGTCTCATAAACCGGTCCGTCTTTTTTTATTCCTTCCATACTTCCGCTGACTGCCGATTCATACGCCGCTGCAGTCAGCCACGCACGATTATGCACAAAAAAGAAAAGATATAAAATTCCCATGAGGGTAAAAAGAACAAGCGGCATGATGCACGCCGTCTCTATTGTAAAGCTTCCACGTTTTATCATAACAGCATTCCTCCTATATACCCCAAAAACAGAAACGGAACAAAGGGAATTCTTGTTTTTCTCCCTTTGCGAAGTCCAAACAGGAGAATACCGGATACAATGGCACAGCCCAGAATCCCAATCATCAGAGCAACAATAAGCCTTTCCCATTCCAGGGCCATGCCAAGGGCCAAAATAAGAATCCCGTCCCCTATTCCGATTTCTCCTTTTGTGAGAACACCAAGTCCCACCACACAAAATCCTGTAAAAATCCCAAGAAAATAAGAAAAACCAAGGCGATTTCCATGCCATGCCCATATAAAACCTGCTGCTGCGAGAAGCCCTGCCGCCACAAGAGAAATCTGCTGCTTTTTTATGTCAAGCCAGGCATTCAACCCCAGAATTCCAAGAATCCCCATTTCTTTTATAATCATACTGCCGTTTTCTAACCACATCTTCCACACGCTCCCATTCCTTTTGCTTCTGATTCTTTTACAATTCTTACGGTCCGTTTCAGACCGCTGCAAGAACCAAGATTATGATACCTGTTACTTTTCCCTGTGATAAACACGGTTCCTGCAGGATTTTGATTTCTGCTGCAGATTTCACATGCCTCATATTTTTCTCCGTACTGATTTCTCCTGCTCTGTACAGATGAACCGGAAATCTGTTCAACAGATAAGTTGATATAGCTGCAGCTTAAACTTCTGTGATACACGCTTCCTGTTTCTGTTACATAAACCATTTTTTCCGGTGTCTGCTGCGTTCCTCCTTCTCCTGTTTCTCCATTGTCTTCCTTTCCTGTCCATGCATGTACACGAACCCGATTGTGAATCCACACCTTCGGAAGCGGAACCAACCCTCCTATCGGCTCGTAAGCATATATATCCGGCAGTGTAATTTCCTCCGGTCCTCCTACATCCGGAAGATATGCGTACATTCCTGCCTCCTTTGCACCTTGACATAGCTTTGTAAGATGTTCCGTCTGAATCTTATAAATGTCCATAAAGGAAATCATAGTAACCACTCCCAGAAAAAACAGAGGAAGAACAAACGCTGTTTCTACTGCCATACTGGCTGACCTTATTTTATTCAAAAAGGTACAGAAAGACACTTTTCCAGAAAGTCTGTCTCTGTTTGTCGGGAAAAACAGAGACATTTTTCTCCTTAGAGAGCGCATCCTTTCTTTTTTATTTTTCAATATTCTTTCATCTTTATAAACTTTGTTTCTCTGTCTGTTTTTTGCTTTCTGAAAAAGCATCTTTCTGCACCTCTTTTCTGTCAGTAATAACCATACGCTCTTGTCACATTAAAAACTTTTCTTTTATTCGCCTTTACGTCTACAGAAACTTCTGCCGCTACAATGCAGGAATCCATACGGAAAGTTTTTCTTCCCTTCTCCCGCACGCACAACTCGATCATATCCATTGCCCTTTTAATTTTTTCTTCTCTGGAAACCCTAAGAAGAAGAACCTGCAGATAATCCTCGTAATTCATACCGTCCTCGCTTCCTCTCCTGACAGAATCCAGACCGTTTAAAAGCTCCGGGAGATTTTCAAGAGAAAGCTGCCAGTCTGCCGCGCTTTTTATAAGGGGAACTTTTCCTCCGTCAAACAGCTCCCGCACATCAAGAATACTCTCTCCGAATGCCCAACAAAGAAGAAGCGCCGCTTCTATCACCCCCGTTGCCGGCGGAATGAGAAAGGCAGAAGCAATCGCTGCCGCAAGACTTGACGCCTGAGCTCTTTTTGTACCGTCTGATACAAGATGAACCATATTTACTCCTTCCCTTATAAGCAGAAGACGTCCTGCCACAAATTTTAAATTCTCAATATCTTCTGTCTTTCCTCCCAGAATATATTCTGTCTGATACTTCAGTCTGCCCTGTCCGGGCGAACTGTAATTTCCAAACTTCTCCATAAGATACTGCTGAAAAAGAATCTGAGACGTATAGGAGGCATCTGTTTTCTCCGCCTCATACATGGGCATTCCCTTTTGTTTTTCCCTTCTGGAAAGAAGACTTCCTGCCGGTATCTGACCGTCGGATACTCCTTTATTTCCCGGAATCACAAGCTCCAAAATGCCCATTTTCCGAATTCTTCGTATAATAGAAATAGGATTTACTACTTTTTGCGCCGGTGGAGCCGTCACATTGTCTTCCAATTCTCCTCCCTCCTGATTTTTTTCCGCTTCTAAAAGAGCCTCCTCATTCTTTTTATTCGTCTCTTCCATCTCCGTATCATAATCTTCAATAATATCTCCACTTTCTGCCTGATGTCCTGCCTCTTCCGCCTTATCCGTCTTTTCCTTCCTGTCCTTCATTTTATCAAGAAGAAGGCTTACACCCTGGCTTCCAAGAGTTTCCTTCATATACTGCACAACCTGATTATAAAAGGGCTCTCCTCCCTCGTCCGTAATCAGACGATATGCAGAAAAACCACCCTGTACAACAGAAAGCTTCTGACTGTTTTGTTTTAAAACAGGTTTCATATAAGAAGAAAAATTATCGTAGACAGAAGCCAGATCAAGACTTCCGTCTCCACCAGAACCGTCCAGAAGAAACAGATCGTAATCTTTTAGCATCTCTCTGTCAAATTGACCAAAAAGAGAATACAGCCCTATATCTGCTCCATTTAAAATCTGAGTTCTTGCAGCTGCCATTCTCACTGATTCAATTCCTGTACATACAAGAGCTGTCACAAGACTTAAAATTAATGCGAGAAAAACAGTAATACTTCCTCTTTTTACCATAGATGTACACCCCCTTCTGTCGTTGAAAAAATATTGTGTCAATAGATACCTGATATCATCATATAGAGTTACTCTGTTTTGCGATTTTTGCAAGAATGCTCTTTACAAGCTTTGTGAGCTGATCTTTAAAAATAATAACAAGACCAATCAGAACAACCATAAATTTAGCCCCTAGGCTGATACCCCTTAGCACACGCCTTTTCTTCCTCATACGCACTCTGTGTAAACTGTTTCTTCTGTGCATTTATCGTACTTCTTCAGCTTATTTATATATACAAAAGCAGTAGACTCAAATTGTAGCCCACTGCCTTGATTATTTTCTTCTTTAATTTTCTTATATTATAGATTTCTAATTACTAATTACTCATTTGGCTTAACTCTCTCAGTTTCTTCCTAAGTCTCTCATTTTCTTCCAACAACTTCTGTTTTTCACTCTTTAATTTTGTAATTTGAATTCTTAAATTTATTATCTCATCTTCGGCTTCAATCGCTCTTATCACTTCCATGCTATTACATGGCATCTGCTGTTTGCTTCTAGCATTCTCCAATACTCTCCACACTTCTTGATTTCTATAAAAGAAAGATTTTGAAAAACCAGTACGTTTTCTGAGCACTTCCACGGTTATCCTCTCTTGATTTTCAAGCATCTTTTGAATTTGAGTAATTGCTATGTTTGCTTTTTTCTTGCTCTTTTCTTTATTTATGGCTACTATTTTATCATATTTCATTAGATTTCATCCTTTCTCTCATAGCCGTTACAGTTTCTTTAATAATCCAATTTCTTTTCTTCCCAGTTGCTTTTTCAGATTTTCTACTTCCTTGTTTAAGCACTTATTTTGCTCACATAATTCTTCATTTTTCAGCTGTAATTCTTCATTCTGCGCCTTTACTTTTCGAATTTCACTTTTCAAAATCATAAGCGTATTATTCATAGCTTTATCAATAATCACTTGTCTCGGATTATAGCAAGCACCTTGATTTTTTATTGCGTTATCTAGTTCTTCTCTAATCAGTGGGTTCTTATAAAAAAATCCTCTTGATAAACCTGTTTTACGAACTAATCCTGCGACAGTCACACGCTCCATATTACTTAACATCTCTTCGATAGCCTTCCTCGCAATTTCCATCTTCCTTTGACTCTCAGCTTGTGTAATCTCTACCATTTTGTCATATTTCATAATCATCCCATCCTTCTATGATATCTAATAGGAGCATATCCATTTTTTCTCTTGCAGTTCTCGTTTCATCTGCCATCAGTTTGTTTCCAATTTTTCGATAATGATGTACCGAATATATGGAGGTATGTCCTAGTAACTTGGCTATCATCCAGTCATTCACGTGCATTTCTGTCAATTTCTTTCCATAGCAATGTCGGAAAATATGCGTTCCAAACTTCAGAAGTTCTCCATTATCATCCCGGATATCTTTTTGACGAATCATTGTCATAATCTGATTTTGAATCATGCTATATTGATAAGGTCTTGTTGGATCATCTTTCTTTACAAAAATGTAGGTTGTTTCCCCATACCGCTCTTTTGTATAGTCAATTGCTTTCATAATCAGTTGTGCCACTTCTTCACTGATAGATTTTTCATAGGTAACTGACTTCACCTGGTCAATCCTTATAAAATATCGATTGTTCCGCATGCTTAGGCAGTCTGTCTTTAAGGTCAGCGTATCTGAAATCCTCGTTCCCAGTAATTGATGGATAATCAATGCTCTGCATATCTGCTCATCCATTTTGAAAATGTGTTCGTTTAATCTTTTAATTTCTGCATCTGAGTAAAATTTGAATACATGCCTTGGTGTACTTGGAAAGTCATTACTCAGAAATAATTCGCTCATGTGCTGTCGTTCATATAAATTCCCAACATCTTCTATTACCCTTCGTAGTGCATACAAGTCAGATCTGTAATTTTTCCGGTCATGTGCTTCCGTTTGAAGATATATCAAATATTCTTCTATATGCATCCGTTCCAGCTCCTGCAGCGATTGAATGTCCAAATATTTTCTTTTAAGAAATTTTGCGAACCTTTTTACTGCAGTCATTTCACTATGAATCGTTCCTAAAGGAGAATATTTCAAATGCATAAAAATTACTTTTTTTACTTCTTCTCGGATATCTGGCTGTACAATTTTAGTAAAGTTAATCGTTTCTGTATTCAAAATTGGATTTCCTTGAATAGGAAAATCGAAATTTTTAAGAGTCCAGATGTCTTTTTCTTGTTCGTCCCTGTCATCCTCTTCTTCTAGAAACTTCAAGATTTTTTTCATATGCCTCACAATGCCAGGACTTTCAATCCCTACCTTGTCATATGCTGGCCGGTATTTTTTGCTTGATAAAGCATATCCTCGTTCCAACATCCAACCTTTTAGCATAAGGATGATTTTTTCTTCTTCTCTGGAATCTAGGCTTTGTATTTTCCGATCAATCAGAAATTCTCGAATATTATTATAATAGGTCACTTCACTTGCCATGCTAGACGGGGCGAGCATTTTTCCTCTTTCCCATATAAATTTTTCCAACTTTTCGGTTATTTCTTCGGATGGTAACCCTTCCAGATTAAAATACCGTACCGGACTGATCCGCATTCTCTGCAGTTGATCTTCGGATGCTGTCTTATAGCAATCCATCTCATATATGTAAATTCTTTTTTTCATTTTCTGTCACCACGCTTCTTAACTTTAATGGTAGAAGCTAAATCATTTTCCGGTTTCTTAAAGTATGTATCACTTGCTTTTTCAATTCTCTTTGGCATGAAGTCCACATACTGTTTTGTCATCTCTTCTGAAAAATGTCCTAAATAATCTCGGATTGTCTGTATAGAAACATCCTCATCATAAAATTGAGTAGCCAGCGTATGTCTATAGTCATGGGTTTTGAAGATATAACTGCCATCTGCAATTCCATTCTTATCACAGTATTGCTGAAACTCCTGTCGGAATGTTGTTCCCCGGTACGCTCCACCATCCTTCCCTTTAAAGATATAATCTTTCGGACGAATGTGTTCACGCTCAATATACTTACGCATGATTCTATACATCACAAGCGGTATTGGTATCATTTTATCTGCCTTCATCTTGATCTGATAAACTTTTAGCCATGCATCTTCTCCATCCCAGTAATATGCATCCCCTTTTAACGTACAAACTTCGCTGATTCTCAATCCAGTACACCACAAATGTAAAAATATCAATCTTGGAACTAACGGAAATGCATACAGCTTATGCAGGATTTCCATATAAACTTTTTCTTCCACCGTTCTGTCATGATGCTCTGGATATGTCTTTTTCAGATAATACTCCGGTTTAAAAGGTATCTCCTTCATATATCCTCGTACATTTAAAAACTGATAAAATTTTATATAATGCACAATTCTTTTATTGAATGTATCATCTTTGGTATCCTTTTCTTCCAGTTTCCTAAAATAGTCATCCAATTGATTTTCATCTACCTGACAAATGGATTCTTCTTCCTTAAAATATTCCAGAAGTCTTTTTACCTCATATAGTTGTCCTCGGATATTTGCTATCGTCAGTCCACCAATTCCAACATGATATTTGGCATATTCCTGTAACAATTCTCGATTCTTTTTGTTAGTCACTTCTATAAAACTCAATCGCTGTACTGGATTGCTTGGGTTAAGCCGATCTTCTGACAGGTGAAAGCGTTCCATATACCACACATTGGCATGCCAATGAATTTCTGGTGCTGTTAAAAATAAGATTTTCCGACTATTGTCAATAATCTGCATGGAGTTTTTCACATTGACTACCTTCTGTTCCACGATTTTCTCAAATCGCTGAATCTGTTCTAATTCCAAGCCTTCCAGATCATCAATCTCTTCCTCCACACAAAAATCATATAACCAGTGCAGTGGCAGTAAATAACGAACTCTTCTCTCTTTTGAATCGTCTCGATATAAATTGTCCAGGATATAATTTAGCAGTAGGAAAATCTGCCTTTTTAATTTTTCAGATGCTTTTCTTGCAAAATCCCATACCAGTTCCTGTTTATCTCGGACATATTCAAAATCCTTAACCAATTCCAAATCTGGTAAGTATGGCAGGAATACAATCTGTGCTTGATATTTTCTTCGGTGTTCGATTCTTCCCGGCAGACTTTCTATTTCTTTTTGGATACTGTACTGCTTGATATGATCGAATACCTTTAGATATTTCATCACACTCGGTTCGTCCCACATCTTTTGCAGCTCTGCTTCATATCTGCTCCGTACCGTATAATCAATCTCCCTGATATGATGTATGCCTTGCCGGATTAGAAACCGTTTGATATTTCCCTTCAATGCTTCATCTGACACTTGGCATTCTCGGATTTCTGAGAGCAGCGGTCCATATTCTGTTTCTATCCAATACTTCTGTATCTTCCGCAATGCGGATGACTGCTCTTTCACCTGCTTTTTCGTATAATTCCCGCTATCCGACAAACTTTTTTTGTATTCCCGCAAATCTTGTTCTTCTGCTAAAATCACATCATAAATTTTTCTTCGGATAAGGAATTTCTCTGCTTCTTCCCATAGTTCTCTCTGCAGTATTCCGCCTGACATAAGCTGCCTGTGAAGATGCTGTATCTCTTCTTGGTGTTCCGCTTGCAGCAATCGAATTGCAGACACTTGATCGCCTCCTCTTTTTTATAACAAATTCTGAACACCATACATTGCCTGATGCTTATTGTAAAATGCATCACTGACTTCTATTAGTTCATCCTCTGTTATGTTCAGATATTTCATGGTCGTTTCGATATTCCGATGTCCGAGTGCCTGACTGATCATTTCTAATTTCCAGCCATCTTTTCGTCTTGCATTTGCAAAATAGTGGCGAAGCATATGGGGAGATGCTTTGATCCCTGTTTTTCTTTCCAGTCTGCGTAGCATTGCATATACTCCGCTTCCTTTAAAGGGTTGTCCGACATAATCACCTGAGACATTGATAAATAGATATTCCTGTCCGAAGATCAATTCTTTATAATCTTCTATATAAAACATTAAAATATCAAAAGTTGCATCACTGATTTTTGCCCTTCGGAATTCTGCATTTTTCGCCCTTGCCCTATTTTCATTATCTTCTCGGAAGTTGACATAAATGATATGTTTCTCATAATCTATATCTTCTGCATACCGGACACCTAAGAGTTCCCCTATTCGAAAGCCTGTTTCTGCTAATAATAAAAGCAGAACCTGATCGCGGCTGTTTGCACATTCCTGCAATAAACCTACAATCTTGTCCTGCTCAATGGTTTTTCCTTGATGTCCTTTTTCTTTTAAATATCCCCGAAAACTCTTTCGGTTCAGCACCCTTCTGAGACCTATCGAATTGCGTACAATCATCTGTGCATCTGAAAGCACCTTCAGACTTTCTGACTGCTTGTTTTCCTGTTCCATAAAAGTATAGAACCGGAATACCTCTTTTAAATATGCATTGCAAGTTTCATTATTGGGAAGTTTTGAATAATCTTCCCGGCTATGCTCACCTGCTTGTAACCAGATCAGAAAATCTGTAAAATGCTCATGCTGATCCATGTAGTTCATCTGATAGATATCATCCAAATGCAAGTCCAATTCATCCATAAAGTTTAAATAATAAGATAATATGAAGGCACTCCTTCGTATGGTATTCGGTGATAACTTTGACCGTTTCTTATGCATTAAATACTTGGAAGGTAAATATACAATATCATGGCTTTCTTTCTCTCGGATAAAATAGAATTCTTCCTTTTTATCAGTTTGCATATCCATTATATATTTTGCCATTTCAGCACCTCCTTCCAAATCTCTAACGCTATACACATTATACCCACTTCATGTTCAAATAGCTATTCATCAATA
>UQJE01000063.1 GCA_900541345.1 uncultured Blautia sp. | reverse complement strand
TCAAATCATCATCACATTTTCCTCACAAATTCCCAGTATAGTATAAAACAAATAAAGCGAAAGCTTTTTTATCGAATAGATTTCATAACTTTTTTCTTTTTCATACTTTTTATACTTAGCCGGGCTGCTCACAGTCCGGCCCTCCTTCTTTTAAGAGCACTTTTTGCAATACATTCCGCAGTTTATTCTATATACACCTGAAAAAAATGAATAAAAATATAATGAGTAACGGAAAATTTGACCTTATAAATCAGGAGAGGTGTAATATGTCAGACAATATTATCATGGCAAAATATCAGGGATTGGGAAATGGTTATCTGATTTTAGATGCAGTGAGAAACAGAGTACAGCTTCAGGGGAAAAAAGCAGCGCTTCTCTGTCAGAGAGGTTTCGGGCTTGGAGCGGACGGAGTTCTTTACGGACCTGTGCAGATAAATGGAAAAATGGGCGTTCACATTTTTAATGCAGATGGAAGCGAATCTCCTATCAGCGGAAACGGCGTTCGTATTTTTGCAAAATATCTTATAGACCAGGGATATGTAAAAGAGTCAAAATTTGATATTGAGACGATGGCGGGAACCATTGAAGTGGAAGTTATGAATGCCCGTGCAACGGAATTTCGTGTAAAAATGGGAAAAGCATCTTTTATTTCCGAGGAAATCCCGGTAACAGGAGAAAAACGGGAAATTGTAAATGAGACATTTACCTTTAATGAGAAGGAATATAAGGCAACCTGTCTTACGGTAGGAAATCCTCACTGTATTATTTTTACAGATAAGGTAAGTAAGGAAGCAGTAAAAGAGCTGGGACCTTATGTGGAAAATGCAGATGAATTTCCAAATAGAATGAATCTGCAGCTCTGCCGTCTCATTGACAGGGGAAACCTGGATATTGAAATCTGGGAGAGAGGTTCCGGCTACACAAAAGCCTCCGGTACAGGAAGCTGTGCGGCAGCGGCGGCAGCATACAAACTGGGGCTTGTAGAGTCCAGAATCAATGTAAATCAGCCGGGTGGTATGATACAGATTAATATAAAAGAGGATGGAACTATTTATATGACAGGAACAGTAGGCTTTATTGCGGACATCAGCATTGCCCAGAGCTTCTTTTCCTGAGAACTTCTGAATAGGTAAGAGTTTTGAGAAAAATAAAGGATTAAAAAACAGTTTCGCATCACTGTTTTTTAATCCTTTTTGTTTACTTACTTACAGGTCTTGTAGCTTCTTTCAGCCATTCTTTTTCTTCCTCATTAAGATATGGGGAGATTTTTTCGTATACGTCTTTGTGGTAGCTGTTTAAAAGCTCTACGTCTTTTTCCTCCATATATTTTGTATCAATGGCATCAAGATCGATTGGCACAAAAGTAACAAATTCAAATTTCATAAACTGACCGTACTGATTTTTTTCTGCTTTGTGGCAGAGCATCAGATTTTCTGTACGGATTCCGTGGCTTCCTTCAATATAGATACCCGGTTCGTCAGAGGTAAGCATACCTTCCTCAAAAATTTCGTCTTTTACACGCTCGGGGCTGACTTTCCAGCGAACACCGTTTGGACGTTCGTGTACATTTAAAAGATACCCAACACCGTGTCCTGTTCCGTGATTAAAATCAAGACCTCTTTCCCAGAATGCTCCTCTTGCAAGATAGTCAAGATTTACGCTGGCACAGCCGTGCAGGAATTTTGCATTGCCGAGACGGAGCGTTCCCATAGCTGTCACTGTGAAATGCTCTTTCTGTTCCTCTGTGAGAGGACCAACAGCAATGGTTCTTGTAATGTCTGTTGTTCCCTCGTAATACTGTCCGCCGGAATCCACAAGATAGAAGCCTTCCTGCTTTAATTGGGCAAAGTCTTCTTCTGTTGGCTGGTAGTGGCACATAGCTGCATTAGGACCGTAAGCAGAAATGGTTTCAAAGCTTGGCTCAATGTAGCCTTCCTGCTCTTTTCGAAGGCTTTCCAGTTTCTCTGCAACAGAAAGTTCGTCCATTGGAATTTTGCCGATATTCTTTTTCAGCCAGTAAATGTATTTTGTCACAGCAACGCCGTCTTTAATGTGGGCTTTGCGGATATTTTCCATTTCTGTCGGATTTTTGATGGCTTTCATAAGCGCGGCAGGATTTACCATATCAATAATGGTGTTGTCTCCTGCAAGACTCTGGAAGATAGAGTAATTCACATGAGCTTTTTCCAGAAGAATGGTTTCGCCTTTGATTTCAGAAACAAAATCATATACGGAATCATAGGAATGGATTTCCATTCCAAGATCCTGAAGATAAGATTTTACTTCCTCAGATAAGGCTTTTTCCTGGATAAAGAGGTGGCCTTCTGTTTCTGTAAGTACAAGGTAGGAAAGGACAACCGGATTGCAGGGAATGTCGTTTCCGCGGATATTGAGAAGCCACACAATATCATCAAGGGAAGTAAGCACATGGACGGAAGCTTTATTTTCCTTCATTTTTTCACGGATTTTGGAAAGCTTGGAAGCAGCGGATTCTCCGGCGTATTTTTCATCAAGAATCCAAACGGGTTCAGCGGAAAGTTCCGGGCGCTCGCTCCATATTTCTCCGATTAAATCGCTTCTGTATGAAAGAAATCTTTCCGGAAGCTTTTCTTCAAATGTCTCTCCCAGACTTTCGTTTACAACACGACCGTCAAAGCCGAGAGTCATGCCTTCTTTTGTGTGGTTCTGCAGATATTCCACAACAGTAGGAACACCTTCCTCCCCCATTTTCATCAGGGTCACACCTGTGTCTTTCAGTTCCTTTGCAGCCTGCACGAAGTATCTTCCGTCTGTCCAGAGGCAGGCTTCCTCCTGCGTGATAACGGCAGTTCCGGCAGAGCCGGTAAATCCGGTAATATAGGCTCTGCATTTAAAATACGGTCCTACATATTCTGATTCATGATAATCAGCAGTGGGCACAAGATAAGCGTCCACGCCGTATTCTTTCATTTTGTCCCGAAGGGCCTGTAATCGTTCTGTTATCATAGTTTTGATTCCTCAACTTTCTTATGTTTGCTCAGAATGTCTATCCCTATTTTATCACATTGAGAAATGATGTCCAGTGGAATATTTTCCTCGGGAATTTGACAGTTTACTTTTGTAAAAATGTCTCCAGTTTCTTATGAATTCTATGTTTTCTTTGTCAAATAATTTGTTTTACTATATAGTATTTTCAATGTTTTTCAAAAATCTATTGGGCATGGAAATATTACTATAGAGTAAAACTTAGATGTAAACTGTTGTGAAGCCTGTAAACACCGGACTCACAGCAGATTTTTATTTCGCCAATTGTCAAAGACAGGATTTTATCACATTGAGAAATGATGTCCAGTGGAATATTTTCCTCTTGCAATTTCAGAAGATTAACATTATAATTTATGTAACGATATAAAATATATAATAAAGAGGAGGACATTTATGAGCAGAGAGATAAGCATTACCACAAGGAAACAGCTTGAGATTTTTATGAATGTACAGAGACAGAAATTACTGAAAACAATGGATATGGAAAAAATTCCCATGACACCGAAGCAGCTTTCTGTCATTCTTGAGATTTCTCCGTCTTCTGTGACGTATCATTTAAAAAAATTGGAGGAACTAGGGCTGGTGGAGTTGGACCATACAGAAAGTATTCACGGCATTCAGGCAAAGTTTTATAGAAGAGTTCCGGCAGTGGTGAATCTGAAAGGCGATTTACAGGACGACCTTCATGCGGAAAAAGAGTTGATTCTGGATTACCTGATCAATGACATCTGGACAGGATTTAAGAAATATATAACAGATTTATATAAGAAGGAAAAAAATCCACAGGAAGTAACAGGAGACTGTTTGAATGGAGTAATTTATATGACAGATGAGGAAGCAAAAAAAGTGAAGGAACAAATTCTTGCATTTCAGGAAGCGCACATGGAGCCAAAGGAAGGGGCGAAGCCCTGGGATATGGCCTTGATTGCTTATCCGGGAAAGAGGACGGAAAAGTAAGGGGGATTTTATGCCGCTGTCACACAAAATACTGTTTTTTCTTAATTCATTTTCTACGGGAATTTTAACACCCGTTTTAACGCTTGTCCTTTGCGCTCACGGGGCAAGTCTTTCTACAGTTCCCGTTTTTCTTGGAATTTTTGCAGTTACAGTTATGGTTCTGGAAGTGCCGAGTGGAGTATTTGCAGATTTAAAGGGAAGAAAAAATACATTTCTTATGTCACATATTTTTATTTGGTTCAGTTTTTTTACGATTTTCAGGGGAAATTCCCCTTTGTTTCTGGCACTTGGAAATGTTTTTCTTGGAATGGGAAGAGCTTTTGGTTCTGGTTCTATGGAGGCTCTGGAAATCGACCGTTATATTGAGAAAAACGGGGAAAGCCATCTGCCGGAAATCAACAGTCTTCTTGCAAAACTTGATAATTTTGGGCTTGCAGCAGGCGCGCTTCTTGGAGGGTATCTGGGATATGTGGATTCTGATTATTCCCTGAATCTTACGTGCCTTTTGCTGGCGGAAGCAGTTTTAATTTTAATGGCAATTTTCTTTGTAAAAGAAAAAGGAATAAAAGAAAGCAAAAAGCCGAAGCAGAATCTTTTAAAGGGATTTTCTGAAATGGTAAAAAACATAAGGCATTCCCGGATTTTATGTATTATCTGCGGTATGGCAGCAGTTCTGGGATTTCTTCTGGCAGCAGTGGAAACGTACTGGCAGCCTTCTATAAAGCTTTATCTTCCGAAAAATCTTACGTGGCTTCTGGGGATTGTAAACTGTTCTGCCTATCTTGGGGGAAGCATCGGGAATACTGCCGGCATGAGAATCCTGTCAAAAATGGGGAATACCTTATCTTCAAAGAAAAAATTATACGCAGCTTTTCGGGTTCTTCTCTGCCTTGTTCCCGTTCTTATGGCATTTTGCCGTACCTGGTATATATTTGCTCTTGTTTATGCCCTTGTTTATATGGTTTCCGGAATGGCAGGTCTGATAGAAAATACACTTCTCCACGAAGCGGCGGACAGCAGCTTTCGCGCTTCCATGATGTCTCTCTATTCTCTTCTTGTAAGAGGAGGAAGCATAGGCACTTCCCTGGTATGCAGTGTACTCCTTCAGGGAGGAAATCTGAACCTTGTGTGGATATTTGTCCCCCTTGCAGCACTTGGAGCCACTGTGCTGATGATTTTGTTTGTAATTCCCCGGAAGATATGATATTGTATACAGTGAGTATTTGTCTTTTTGGAAAGGACAACAAAAACGAAAATCTGAAAATAAAGAAAGAGGGTGAAGCTGTGGTTGAGTTAGATCAGTTCAAAAGCGTTCTTGCAACATACACAGAACCATTAGCGGAGGTGAGAGACTCCCTTGACCTGGCTAACAAAGAGCAGCGGGTTGAAGAGCTGGAGCGTGAGATGGAAGCTCCGGATTTCTGGGATAATGCAGAAGTTTCCCAGAAAAAAATGAAGGAATTAAAAGGATTAAAAGATGACATGGAGACATATCAGAATCTTGTGACACAGATGGAAGATATGGAAACCATGATTGAAATGGGATATGAGGAAAACGATCCGGAGCTGATTCCGGAAATTCAGGAAATGCTGGATCAGTTCCAGACAGATTTTGACAACATTCGTGTAAAAACACTTCTTTCAGGAGAATATGACAGCGAAAATGCCATTATCAAACTGAATGCGGGAGCAGGCGGAACAGAGGCCTGCGACTGGTGCGGTATGCTTTACCGTATGTACAGCCGCTGGGCAGACAGAAAAGGTTTCAGTATGGAAGTTCTTGATTATCTGGATGGAGATGAGGCGGGGGTAAAATCGGTTACTTTCCAGGTAAATGGAGAAAATGCTTATGGCTATTTAAAATCAGAAAAAGGCGTGCATCGTCTTGTTCGAATTTCTCCGTTTAATGCGGCGGGAAAACGTCAGACTTCCTTTGTTTCCTGCGATGTTATGCCGGATATAGAGAAAGATCTTGACGTGGAAGTCAACGATGAAGATATCCGTATTGATACGTATCGAAGCAGCGGAGCCGGCGGACAGCATATCAACAAGACATCTTCTGCTATCCGTATTACTCATTTTCCTACAGGAATTGTAGTACAGTGTCAGAATGAGCGTTCCCAGCATATGAACAAAGATAAGGCAATGCAGATGTTAAAGGCGAAGCTGTATCTTTTAAAGCAGCAGGAGGCGGAAGAGAAGCTTTCTGGAATTCGTGGAGAGGTAACAGATATCGGTTGGGGAAATCAGATTCGTTCCTATGTTATGCAGCCATATACAATGGTAAAAGATCACCGTACAAACGAGGAAACAGGAAACGTAGATGCAGTAATGGACGGAAGTATTGATATTTTTATTAATGCGTATCTGAAATGGATTGCTCTTTCTAAAAAAACAGAGTAAAAAAACTTGCGAATAAGGTTTTTCTGTGATAACATATCTCTCATAGAAAAACAATTGTCTTCACTTAACGGACAGAAGGGAAAACCATGGAGAAACAGGGCGAAAAGAAAAAGTATTATGTAGTGAAAGAACGGGCAGTGCCGGAGGTGCTTTTAAAGGTGGTGGAAGCAAAGAAGCTTCTTGACTCCGGCAAAGTGCAGACAGTACAGGAAGCTGCGGAAAGAATGGACATTAGCCGGAGTTCCTTTTATAAATATAAAGATGATATTTTTCCTTTCCATGAGGAAGCCAGAGGAAAGACAATCACATTTATTATTCAGATGGATGACGAGCCGGGACTTTTATCAGTGGTGCTTGGAGCAATCGCACGCTTTCATGGAAATATTCTTACAATTCATCAAAGTATTCCAATCAACGGAGTTGCCACACTTACTTTAAGTGTGGATATTCTTCCGGGTGAGGGAGACATAGAAGCTATGGTAGAAGAAATTGAGCAAAGCGATGGCATTCATTATCTGAAAATATTAGGCAGGGAGTAGACAGTATGGTAAATATTGCAGTATTAGGCTATGGTACAGTAGGAAGCGGTGTGGTTGAAGTAATCCGCACAAACCATGAAAGTATCAATAAGCGGGCAGAAGAGGAAATTAATATCAAATATGTTCTGGACCGCCGTGATTTTCCGGGAGACCCGGTTGAGGATGTTCTTGTTCACGACTATGAAGTGATTGTAAATGATCCGGAAGTAGATATAGTAGTAGAGGTTATGGGAGGAATCGAACCTGCCTATACTTTTGTAAAACGTGCGTTGGAGGCAGGAAAGAGCGTTTGTACTTCCAATAAAGCGCTTGTAGCAAAACATGGGCCTGAGCTTGTGCAGATGGCAAAAGAGAGAAGCATTAATTTTCTTTTTGAAGCAAGCTGCGGCGGAGGAATTCCGATTATCCGGGCTCTGAATAAATCTCTTACAGCAGATGAGATAGATGAGATTACCGGAATTTTAAACGGAACAACAAACTATATGCTTGATAAAATGAGCAAAGAAGGAAGCGACTTTGGGGCAGTGTTAAAAGAAGCGCAGGAGCTTGGATATGCGGAGGCAGATCCGACAGCAGACGTGGAAGGTCATGATGCAGGCCGTAAAATCGCGATTCTTTCTTCTCTTGCATATGGCAAGTTTGTAAATTACGAAGATGTTTATATGGAAGGAATCACAAAAATTACGCAGGAAGATATGGAGTATGCAAGAACACTTGGTATGAATATCAAACTTCTTGCCACAAGCAGAAAAGCAGGAGATTCTTACTACGCTATGGTTGCTCCTTTTATGGTGAAAAAAACAAGTCCTCTTTATGGCATAGACGGTGTGTTTAATGCAGTTTTTGTACATGGAAATATGCTGGGAGACGCTATGTTTTACGGAAGCGGAGCAGGAAAATTGCCAACAGCAAGCGCAGTTGTGGCAGACGTAGTAGACGAAGCGAAGCATCTGCACAGAAATATTATGACAAACTGGACAAATCAGCCGCTTCCGCTTACTCCTCTTGATGACGTAGAAGGAAGATTTTTTGTCCGTGTAAAAGATGTGGCAGTAGATGAGCTGGAAGAGGCATTCGGACAGGTACAGACTGTGGAAACAGATGCACTTCCGGAGGAAATGGGTGTGATGACTTCTGTGATTACACAGGGGGCATATAAGGCTGGCGCAGAAAAGCTTGGAGATCGTGTGATTTCCATGATTCGTATAAAGGACTGATACAGATGAAATATGTGGTGATTTTAGGCGATGGAATGGCAGACTGGCAGGTAGAAGAGCTTGGAGGAAAAACGCCGCTTTCCTGTGCGGATACTCCAATGTTAGATGAGCTTGCGGTGGTATCACAGATAGGAATGGTAAAAACCATCCCGGACGGAATGGCGCCCGGAAGTGATACTGCAAATTTATCTGTTATGGGATATAATCCGGAAAAATATTATACAGGGCGTTCGCCGCTGGAGGCGCTCAGCATAGGGATTTCCATGAAAGATACAGATGTGGTGTACCGATGCAACCTTGTAACCTTGTCGGAAGAGGATAAACCCTATGAAGCACAGACAATGGTGGATCACAGCTCCGATGAAATCCGTACAGAAGATGCCGGTATTCTTTTAAAAGCAGTAGCTGATGTACTGACGGAAAAGGGATATTCTTTTTACAGGGGAACAAGCTACCGTCACTGTATGGTGTGGGATGAAGGAAAAATATGCGAGTTAACTCCGCCTCATGATATTCTTACAAAAACGGTAGGAGAATATCTTCCCCAAGATGAGATACTCCTGAAAATGCAGAAGGAAAGCTATGAGATTCTGAAAAATCACCCGATCAATCTGAAACGGAAAGAACAGGGCTTAAATCCGGCAAACAGCTTCTGGTTCTGGGGAGCAGGAACAAAGCCGGCTCTTGATTCTTTTGAAGAAATATACCATAAAAAAGGCGTGATGATTTCCGCAGTTGATCTTTTAAAGGGAATTGCGGCAGGGGCAAAAATGGACAGAGTGGAAGTAGAGGGTGCGACAGGCGGACTTCATACAAATTATGAGGGAAAAGCAGAGGCATGTGTAAAAGCTCTCACAGAAGATGGCTATGATTTTGCCTATGTTCACGTGGAAGCTCCCGATGAAATGGGACATCAGGGAAGTACAGAGAAAAAAATACAGGCAATCGAATATCTGGATAAACGTCTTATCCGTATTATAAAAGATGGACTGGATAGTTCGGGAGAAGAGTATCGGATGCTGATCCTTCCGGATCATCCCACTCCTCTGAAAATCCGCACTCATGTGGCAGAGCCGGTTCCGTATCTGCTTTACGACAGCAGAAAACCGGAAAGTCATACATGGCATTATAATGAAAAAGAAGCAATGGAAAGTGGTGCGCCTCTTATAAACGGATGGGATATAATGGAGCGCCTGTTTGAGATGGGAGAAAAATATGTTAATCGTTAAGAAGTTCGGCGGAACATCTGTAGCAAATAAAGATAGAATTTTTAACGTTGCAAGAAGATGTATCGAGGATTATAAAAAGGGCCATGATGTTGTAGTGGTTCTTTCCGCTATGGGAAAATATACAGATGAACTGATCCATATGGCTCAGGACATAAATGACAAACCTCCGAAAAGAGAGATGGATATGCTGTTTACTATCGGAGAGCAGATGTCAGTGTCTCTTATGGCAATGGCAATGAATAAGATGGACATTCCGGCAGTTTCTTTAAACGCATTTCAGGTAAGTATGCATACCACAAGCGTTCATGGAAATGCACGACTGAAACGAATCGATACAGAGAGAATCAAAAGAGAACTGGACAGCCGTAAAATCGTAATTGTAACAGGTTTCCAGGGAGTAAATAAATATGACGACTATACGACTCTCGGAAGAGGAGGCTCTGATACTACGGCAGTTGCCCTTGCAGCAGCTCTTCATGCAGATGCCTGTGAGATTTATACAGATGTGGACGGTGTTTATACAGCAGATCCGCGGAAAGTGCCGAAAGCCCGGAAACTGAAGGAAATTACATACGATGAAATGCTGGATCTGGCAACGCTGGGAGCAGGAGTTCTTCATAACCGTTCCGTGGAAATGGCGAAGAAATATGGCGTACCCCTTGTTGTGCGCTCCAGTTTGAATGACAGCGAAGGAACGGTAGTAAAGGAGGAAGTAACAGTGGAAAGAATGTTGATCAGCGGAGTAGCGCTTGATACAGAAGCAGTAAGAATTGCAGTAATCGGACTTAGGGATGAACCGGGTGTGGCATTCCGTCTTTTTGATACCCTTGCAAAGAAAAATATTAATGTAGATGTAATTCTTCAGTCTATCGGACGTGCAGGAACAAAGGATATTTCCTTTACAGTAGATGGAAGCGACCTGGACGAGGCAGTTGCTGTTCTGGAAGAAAATCAGTCCCGCCTTGGATATAAAGAACTTCACTCTGAGCGCAACATTGCAAAGCTTTCTATTGTAGGAGCCGGAATGATGAGCAATCCGGGAGTTGCGGCAAAGATGTTTGAGAGTCTTTATAATGAAGGTGTAAATATCAACATGATTTCTACATCAGAAATCCGTGTAACGGTTTTAATTAATGAAAAAGAAGGTATAAGGGCGATGAACGCAGTGCATGACGCCTTCGATTTGGCAGACTAAGCAGGTGAAATTTATGTATGGAGATAGAAAAAGCTGGAAATTCAGCGCAAAAGGAGCTCTTTCCGGCAGATGGGGAACTTTGATTATAGCACAGGTTATTGTTTCGGCAATTAATCTTGTAGCAGGAAATCTTACGACTATGCTCTTTCCGGGATATGATGGAATGTCATTGATTTTAAGCCAGGTATTTTCTTTCCTTGTAAGCCTTGTAATGTGCATATTTACAGCAGGACTTTATTATATGTATTTAAATGTGGCAAGAGGAAGAGAGTATTCATACAAAAATCTGATTTATTTTTTCAAGAATCAGCCGGATAAAATTATCGTAGCCTCTTTTGTTATGGCAGCCATTGCATGGCTTACCGCTCTTCCGGCAGGATATTATATGTATGTGACAGATCCGGGAACAACACTGGAGCAGCAGATGGCTGTAATGCAGACATATCTTATGATTTCTCTGGGAGGAATTATTTTAAATATGCTTCTTACGATTCCTCTTACGCTGACATATTATATTCTGGCAGACGAAAATGTAGGTGGCTTTGAGGCACTGAAGCGGAGTATGCAGCTTATGAGGGGAAATATTGGAAAATATATTCTTCTTCAGTTAAGTTTTTTACCATGGTATTTTCTCAGTCTTTTTACAATGGGAATCGGTATGATATTTTTAATGCCTTATATACAGATGACAAACACTATGTTTTATCGTGATATAAAAGGAGAGATTTACAGACTGGATCCTCCGCTTGTAATAACAGAGAGAGAAGAAAACGTGCAGGACGATTATAATTCAGAAGCGTAAGAAATAAAAGAACCTTCAAAGTTTCGGACCACAGTGAGGTGGCGGAGCGGCGAAGGTTCTTTTTATTATGAAAGGATTATAATTGCTGCAGCCCGGAATCTTCATATTCGCGGGGTGCAGGCTCTTCATAGCCATAAGGAAAATCATACTCATATGGAGTTTCAGGTGGGAAGTTGTATGGGGCATAATCCGGCATATCGTACGGTTCTTCTTTCGGAATTTCTTCATACGGAAGTGTCTGATATGGTTCGGAATCAGGAAATTCTTCTATGTCAGGAATTTCTTCTATATAAGGAATTTCTTCCTGGAAGAAATCACTTGTATTAAATGCCTGGTATGTAAAAACTCCGAGAATTAAGGGGACAAGGATTCCTAAAACAATTCCCACAACAGAAAAAATGAAACCGATTTTTGCAGTAATGTCCATAGGAGTCCTGTGTTTCTGCAAGGTGTCTTTGGAAATATAAATCTGTCTTGAAGAAAGAGCGCATACAATTCCAATACAGGCAAGAAGAATGCCGATAAAGAAGACCGAAGAAAACAGGACAGAGAGAATTCCCAGAATCAGCGCTGCGATTGCTTTTCCACTTACAGGGCGGGGATTTCGCCCGGAGCCGGAATTATGATATTCTGTGTACATGAAGACCTCCTTTGTGTAAAAAGTTGTAATATATCTTACGTTATAAAGTTTAATTGATTCTGCTGAATTGTATTTCCATTATAGCATCTTGAAGAACCCACTGCAAGAAAGTTGATAAATATAAATGTTGACATAAATAATAGATAATGATATTTTAATAGTAAGAAACAGTAAAGAAGAAAGGCTGGCTTCTTTAACTGGCAGAGAAGGGAGGGAACAGAATGTCTAAAAAATGTGCAGAGCGTCTGACTGATCTGGAAGTACAGGTTATGAAAGTTTTGTGGGATTCTGAAAGGGCTATGACAAACAGTGAGATTGCAGAAGAACTGAAAGAAGAAACACAACTGAGCGTGGCTTCTGTGGCGCAGCTTGTAAAGCGTCTTCTTCAGAAAAATGTGCTGGAGGTGGGCGAGCATGTGCCGGTTGCAAATGTATATGCGAGAACTTTCAAGCCGAAACTGACAAGAGAGGAGTTTATCGCAGGAGAACTTCTTCATATTCAGAAGGCAACATCGTCAGATAAAAAGAAGGGACTGAAAGGGATTTTTGCAGCTCTTTTCATGGTAGAAAAAGAAAACGGCGTGAACAGAGAGGAACTTGAGGCCATCGAACATTTCATACAGAAGAAAAAAGAAGAAATGAAGGACGGAGAGTAGTAGATGGATATATCAATTTCCACCATTGTGACAACTTCCATTACAGGCTCGCTCCTTTTATTGTTTGTCTGTATTGTAATGGGCAGCGGAAAAGTAATCAGTAAAGTGGGTCCCGGTTTTGTAGCGCTGATCTGGCTGATGGCTTCTGTGAGAATGCTTTTTCCAATAGAGTGGGGATACACCTACAGCTTTTATTTTGAAAGAGTATTTACCGGAATTCAAGAGTTTTTTACCTGTGAAATTTTCAAAGGAGAACAGAGTATAGCAGTCTGGCAGATTTGTCTGGCAGTCTGGATTCTCGGAGCTGTTTTTCTTGGATTTTGTAAAATAAAGGATTATAAAAGAAGTCTGAGGCTGTTTCGCGTACTGCCGGAAATTCCCCGTAATTCCCTTGCCGCAATATGGGAAGAGGATTTCCTTAAACAATATCCGGAGATACAGGAGTTAAAATTTGTAAAATTTAACCATACGGTAAGCCCGTTTCTGGCAGGGCTCAGGAAGCCTCTTGTAGTTATGCCGAATAAAGAGTTTACAGATCAGGAGCTTCGCTGTATTGTCGGGCATGAGGTTTTGCATTATAGAAGCCATGATATTTTCTGGAAAATATTTACAGAGGTGCTTTGTACAATCTTCTGGTGGAATCCTGTTTTCCGATTTATGAAAAAACGGCTGTTTCACATGATAGAAATAAAAAATGACAGGAAATTAACAGAAAAAATGACATCAAAGGAAAAGTCAGACTATCTGGACTGTCTTCTGGAGATTGTAAAAGATTCATGTGGAAATTCATTTACGGGAACAGTAGGCTTTTCAAAGACAGACAAAAAGATATTTCGGCAGAGAGTGGAATTGATCGTCTCGCCCGGTAAAATCAGCAAAGGCTGTCAGGTTGTGACGGGAATTGTAGTGGCTGTATTATTATTTCTGTCTACGGCGGTTGTATTCGAGCCGACGTATCCAAATTATGAAATACCTAATATGGGCTTGGGTTTAAATGAAGAGACGGGATTTCTTGTGGAAAATGGGGACGTATATGATATATATCTTCTTGGCGTACATATAGGTACGACTTATGAAGGAGAAGATATGCACCCGTATCGTACATTAAACAAATATGAAACACTTGAGGAAGCAATGGAGAAGGAGAAACAAAAATATGAAAATTATAAAGAATACGAGAGTAAGCTGCATATTGGTTCTAACTAGCGTAGCTTTAATCAGCATGTTTCCATGTACAGTTATGGCAAAAGATAATAATGTACTGGGAGGAAATATAGAAATAGAGAGACTTTTCAGAGCAATAGATACAGAATGGAAGTATTATATAACAGAAGATGGAAAAGTATACAGGCGTTTATGGGACGTAACAAATAAAAAATGGCTTACAGAATGGATTTTAGTAGGTTGAACGAGATGAAGGGACTGCTTGGAGGCGGTCTCTTTTCATATTTAAAATAGGGATTTTAGAGTAGCGAAAATTATAACGGACATAGGCGTATGTGAAATAAGAAAAAATAAATTTGATATAAATATTGACATTATTAAAGAAAGGTGTTATTATTCAATTACCAAATAAATTGAAAAGGAAGGAGGAGAGTCCAATGCACAGAAAATGGTTCGTGAAAATTTATGGCGATGACAAATTTTCTGCGCTAAATAGTTTAAATTACAAAATAATTATATGATTGCATAATTAATATCAGTATGATATAATCAAAATATCTAAAAATCCAGTGAATAATACTGTTCATTTCGGCATAT
>UQJE01000062.1 GCA_900541345.1 uncultured Blautia sp. | reverse complement strand
TATGAAGCGTATCCTGAAGTTTTTTTGCTGTCTTTCTTAAATGAGCATCAGAATCGCCCTGTGCTTTTCCGTCTCCTCTTTTTAAGAGTTTAAGAGGTGGAAACTGATATGCCTTTTTTTCTTTTGGCTCCCTGCTCTCTATCTCATGCTGAATATTTTTAATTCCGGTCTCTATCTCTGACTGAGAAGATTTTGGATTTTTAGATGCCTGTTTCGGAGCGGAAACTGCTTCCTGATATTCCGGTTCGGAAGAAATTTCCGATTTCGGAGTTTCATCCTCCTCCCACTCTTCTTCCGGTTCCTCTGCGGCCTGCGGCTCTGAGCGATGGATACGGAACTCCATCTCTCCCTGTCCAACAGGCTTCACATCTATAGACTCCGTATCCTCTTCCTTTTCCAGAACTTCTTCTTTTTCTTCCTCTTTATCAGGAATCAGTTTTGTCCCTTCAAGAAAGCCTCTCTTTTTCTTCTGTTTCTGAGGTTTTATCTCTTCTTCTGAAAACTCCTCTTCATCCAGAGCATCTTCTTCCGCAAGCGCCTCCTCCAGTTCCCGGATATGTCGGGCTCTTTTTTCCTCTTTCAGCTGGCGCCGCTGTTTTTCCCGAAGTTCTTTTTTTAATTCTCTCTCCGGCTGTCCTTCCATATATTCTTCGTGTCTTCCCTTGACAAACCCCAGAAAACGGTCTATTAACTGGTAGAAAAACTCAAAAAAAGAACGCTGGGTAATAATAATAAGGCTTACAAGAAGAACAAGAATAATGATCACATATCCTCCTACGACACCGAAGGCAGATGTAGTAGAAATACAGATAGCTCCTCCTATCACACCGCCTCCCGTACGGTAATCGGAACAGAGATGATAATAATCCATCAATGTGGTGCTCTGCATATATCCTTCTGTCAGAAGCTGAACAAGACCGCAGAGAAAAATAAAAAATGCCGCTCCAGCCAGTACCTTTTTGTAAGCAAGGCGATTACTTTTGTTAGAAAGGAGAAATGCCGCTCCGATAAAGAGCAGCACCGGAAAAATATAGGCCAGAAGTCCCATTGCGCCAAACAGGAAGCTGCTGATTGCATTTCCCACGATTCCTCCCATTCCAAAAGCACTTGCCAGAAGAATAATCGAGGCTGCAAGAATTACCAGAAGAATAATCTCCGTCTGAAATCCGTTGGAAGTCTGCTGTTTCTTTTTTGTTGTTTTCTTTTTGTTTCTGTTCGTCTTTGAAGCTGCCATATGAAAAGCTTCCCTCCCTGAAAATAGAATTATGTCTTTCTGCCATAGAGACAGATTTATCGTAAGTATTTACTGCAATCATTATCCAAAGTTTAATGCAATTCCCACAATTCCGGCTAAAAAACAGTAAAATGCAAAATATTTAAATGGAAGTGTCTGCGTAATCCTTAAAAGAAAACGAATAAAAAAATATCCGGTTACTGCAGAAGCTGCCATTCCGAGAATATACACAGCTCCTGTCCCTACACTCATACTCTCAGCTGCAAACTGAGGCACTTCCACGAAAAATGCACCAATAATTGCAGGAGCAGATACCAAGAATGAATATTTCACTGCAAATTTACGGCTGAATCCGCAGAAAAGTGCTGCGCCTATTGTAAGACCACATCTTGAAAGACCCGGGAAAACAGAAAGACCCTGACAGATTCCAATCCACATAGCGTCTTCATAACCGCAGTCTTTTGGTGTTTTATTTCCTCCTGCCCTACTCAAATCTACCACAAGAAGCCATACTCCCGTTAAAAGAAGAAAAATCCCCGGCACAACAGGAGAAAGCGCAGTGCGCTGCACAAGTCTTCTTGCTGTATATCCAAGCACTGCCGTGGGGATAAAGGATACCACAAGAAGCGCAGTCAGTCTCCTGTACGTTCCTTTTACAATTTTTGCATAATGAAGAGATTCGCCTGTCCGTTTGTTGTGGATAAAAAGATATACATTTCCCACTATATCCATGACCATACCCACGAGCTCAATCCAAATTCGCTTCAAATCCTTATGAAAAACGGAGAACACTGCACCCAGTGTTCCCACATGAAGAAGCGTCTCAAAAAGAATCCCCCCCTCATGTCCCATTCCCAGAAGATTTTCTATCAGGCTTGTATGTCCAAAGCTGCTCACCGGCAAAAACTCTGTAATACCCTGTAAAATTCCTAATAAAATTGCGTATAATGCTGCCATATGTACTCCCTTTTCCCTGATACTTTATGGAAGGATTTCCCCTACCCTTAGTCTTCTATTATAGCATAGGAAAGCCCGGGACACAATAAGAGAAAAACGGAGCTCCATCTAGGAAACTCCGTTTTTTATATTACTTTTTATTTATTTCGCGTATTTGTTTTTAATAAACTCATCAATACCCTTAGCCCCTGCTTTTCCTGCTCCCATAGCAAGAATTACAGTTGCCGCACCTGTAACAGCATCACCGCCGGCATAAACGCCTTCTTTTGATGTTTTGCCTGTCTCTTCATCAGCGATAATACATTTTCTCTTATTGATGTCAAGACCAATTGTAGTAGAAGAAATCAGCGGATTTGGGGAAGTTCCAAGGGACATAATTACGGTATCAACCTCAATCTCAAACTCAGATCCCGCAATTTCTACAGGACGTCTTCTTCCGGAAGCGTCTGGCTCACCAAGTTCCATACGCACACATTTGATTCCTGTTACCCAGTCGTTTTCGTCTGTGAGAATCTCTACAGGATTTGTAAGAAGGTCGAAGATAACGCCCTCTTCTTTTGCATGATGAACTTCCTCTACTCGTGCCGGAAGCTCAGCTTCAGAACGACGGTAAATAATATGTACCTCTGCACCAAGACGAAGCGCTGTTCTTGCAGCGTCCATTGCTACGTTTCCGCCACCTACAACTGCAACTTTTTTGCCGTGGAAAATCGGAGTATCGTAATCTTCACGGAATGCTTTCATAAGATTATTTCGTGTCAGATACTCATTGGCAGAGAATACACCATTTGCCTGCTCTCCCGGAATTCCCATAAACATCGGAAGGCCGGCACCGGAACCGATAAATACAGCCTCAAAGCCTTCTTCTTCCAGAAGCTCATCGATAGTTACGGATTTTCCAATAATAACATTTGTTTCAATTTTAACGCCAAGAGATTTTACATTTTCTACTTCTTCTGCAACAACCTTGTCCTTTGGAAGACGGAATTCCGGAATTCCATATACAAGAACGCCGCCTGCTTTGTGAAGTGCCTCAAAAATTGTTACATCATATCCCATTTTTGCAAGGTCGCCCGCACAGGTAAGACCAGCAGGACCGGAACCGATGATTGCGACTTTATGACCATTTTTCTCTTTTGCAGGAGCTGGTTTGATTCCGTTCTCTTTTGCCCAGTCTGCAACAAAACGCTCCAGCTTACCGATAGAAATCGGCTCACCCTTGATGCCGCGGATACATTTTCCCTCGCACTGACTTTCCTGAGGACATACACGTCCGCATACTGCCGGAAGTGCGCTGGATTCGCTGATCACCTGATAAGCTGCTTCCATATTTCCTTCCTTTACTTCATGGATAAATGCCGGAATATTAATGGAAACCGGGCAGCCCTGTACACATTTTGCATTTTTACAGTTAATGCAGCGTGCGGCTTCTTCCATTGCTTCTTCTTTGTTATATCCAAGACAAACCTCTTCAAAGTTCTTTGCACGAACTTCAGGAGCCTGTTCTCTTACCGGTACTTTCTTTAATACATCGCCCATTATTCGTCACCTCCGCAGTGTCCACATCCACCATGATGTGTGTCACCTTCCTGCTGTTTTAAAATTGCACGGCCTTCTGCTGTTTTATACATCTGCTGTCTCTTCATAGCAAGATCAAAATCTACAAGATGTCCATCAAACTCCGGACCGTCCACACATGCAAATTTTACTTCTCCGCCTACCATAAGACGACATGCACCGCACATACCGGTTCCGTCTACCATGATTGGATTCATGCTGACGATTGTCGGAATATTAAGCTCTTTTGTGAGCAGACAGACAAATTTCATCATGATCATCGGTCCGATTGCAACACATACATCATACTCTTTACCCTGATTCTGAACAAGATCACGAAGTACATCTGTACCCATTCCCTTTCTTACATAAGAACCATCGTCTGTTGTAACATAAAGGTTACATACCTTGCTCATTTCCTCTTCCAGAATCACCAGATCTTTTGTTTTTGCTCCGACAATCGCATCTGCTGTGATACCGTGCTCATGGAGCCATTTTACCTGCGGATAAACAGGAGCTGTACCAACGCCGCCTGCAACAAATACAATACGTTTTTTCTTAAGCTCATCTAAGTCCATTTCTGTAAACTCGGAAGGTTTTCCAAGGGGACCAACAAAATCCTCGAAGGAATCGCCTGCCTGAAGTTCTGCCATCTTCATGGTAGAAGCGCCGATTGGCTGAAATACGATCGTTACAATTCCCTTTTCTGCATCGTAGTCGCAGATCGTAAGCGGAATACGCTCTCCTTCTTCGTCCATTTTTACAATTACGAACTGGCCCGGCAGACAATGTTTTGCCACGCGCGGAGCTTCTACGTCCATAAGAAAGATGTTTGCAGCAAGTTTTTCTGCTTTCAGTATCTTATACATAATTTCCTCCTGGCATTCATATTTAACAGGCATCCAAACAGATGTCTATTACATTCCCACTCATTCTTTCTTATAATAGCACAAAAAAGGAAATTAGCAAATAAGAAACTTAATTTTTTTTGTTTTTTTCTTCAATCAGCGCATAAAGTTTGGAGAGCGCCTCCTTCATGCCGCCCACCTCATCAATCAGCCCCTCTTTTACTGCTTCTTCTCCCTCCAACATCGTCCCTACATCTTTTACAAGCTGACTGGTATCAAGCATCAGTTCCTCCAGACGCTTCTGGCTGGTATGGGAATGACTGGAAATAAACCCGGTAATTCTGTCCTGAATTTTTTCCATATTCCGATATGTCTGAGCCACTCCGATAAACATTCCGCTGGAACGCACAGGATGAATGACCATAGTTGCACTCGGAACAACAAAGGAATAATCCGCTGACACTGCCATAGGAACTCCGATAGAATGGCCTCCTCCAAGAACGAGAGATACCGTAGGAAGGCTCAGAGAGGCGATCATCTCTGCAATAGCAAGCCCCGCCTCCACGTCGCCGCCTACCGTATTTAACAGAATCAGAAGACCGTCCACATTTTCATCGTCCTCAATCATGGCAAGTTTTGGAAGTACATGCTCATATTTTGTGGTTTTGCTCTGTGCAGGAGCCGATTCATGCCCTTCTACCTCACCGATGATACTGAGAAGCTCTATTTTGTGCTTCTTTTCATTTTTATCAAGAAGAACCTGCCCCATATCCCGTATCTGCTGATTCTCTTCGTTCTCATTTTCAAGACGCTTTGCTCTCTTCTCTTCATTTTTTTCTTTTTCCATAAAAAATACCTCCAAGAATTTTATTCCTGAAGGTATTATGTGTCAAAATCTGTTTTTCATACAGAACTTATTCGTCCCAGTTATGCCATACGTCTGTTACATCATCATCATCGTCAAGAAGATCCAGGGTTTTCTGAAGATCTTTGATCGCCTTTTCATCTGTAAGTTCCACATATGTCTGCGGAATCATTGCCACCTGTGCCTCGAGAAGCGGAACACCTGCCCCTTCCAGAGCCTCTCTTACTGCACTGAAATCGTCCGGAGCTGTAAGAACTTCGAAGCTGTCCTCTTCCTCAGAAAAGTCCTCAGCTCCTGCATCAAGAGCGATCATCATCAGCTCATCCGCATCCATCTCACACTCTTCTTTGTCAATGATAATCTGACCTTTCTGGTCAAACATGAAGGATACGCAGCCCTGTGTTCCAATGCTTCCGTTTCCTTTTGTGAAAGCGTTTCTTACATTACCTGCAGTACGGTTTTTATTGTCTGTCAGAGTCTCTACAATAATAGCCACTCCATTCGGACCGTAGCCTTCGTATACCGCTTTTTCGTAATTGTCTGCTGCGTCTGCACCTGCTGCTTTTTTGATTCCACGGTCAATGGTATCGTTTGGCATATTGTTTGCTTTTGCCTTTGCGATAACATCGCGAAGCTTGCTGTTGTTATTCGGATCCGGACCGCCTGCTTTTACAGCCATTACGATCTCACGTCCGATCACTGTGAAAATCTTTCCTTTTTTTGCGTCATTTTTCTCTTTCTTATGCTTTATGTTTGCGAATTTTGAATGTCCTGACATTTGTCTTCTCCTTTTGTTTCTTGTTTTATTTTTTCGGCACGCACCCGTCCGATCGTCTTATTTCCCAAAGACATGATCTGAAAGCGGTAGCCGTTTGCAACAATTTCATTATCCAGGTCTTTCTTTGTAGGAATATGTCCCAGAAGAGAGGTCAGGTATCCGTTTAACGTCTCAAACTCACAGTCTCCGAAATCGACTCCAAGTTCCTCCTCCACATCTTCCAGGTTTGCGAGACCGTCTATCATAACGCTGTTGTCAACCTGCGTGCGAATTGTCACCTCGTCTTCATCATACTCGTCAAGAATCTCTCCCACGATTTCTTCCAGAATATCCTCCATAGAAACAAGCCCTGCCGTCTGCCCGTATTCATCTACCACGATTGCCATATGCAGTTTCTTTGACTGCATAGTATGGAACAGGTCTCCGATTCCTCTTGTCTCCGGAATAAAGGCTGCTGTACGTATCAGTCCTGGCAGCTCTTTTAAAGGCTTGAATTTCGCCCAGGGGTTTTTTGTCATAAACTTTAACGCATCTTTGTAATTGACAATTCCTACGATATTATCAAGGTCTTCCCTGAAGACAGGATATCTTGAATTTCCTTCCTCAAGCATTTCATCAATCATTTCCTGAAGCAGCATTTCCTCGTCAAATGCGACTACATTTTTTCTGTGCGTCATAATATCTTTTGCTTCTGTCTCATTAAAAGAAATGATATTCTGGATCATTTCCGCCTCATTTTCCTCTATGACGCCCTGTTCATGAGCTTCATCCACAATGGAGATAATCTCCTCCTCTGTGACAGCCTCCATTGTCTGATCAAGAGTGATGCCAAATGGTCTCGCTGCAAGCTTTGCAATCCAGGTAATACACATAGTAACCGGATAAAGAATATTTGAGAAAAATGATACAATCCCAAGCCATCTGTAAGCAAAACGCTCCGGACTGAAGCTTCCGATCCTTCGGAAGGTAAGAATGCCCAGGGCTGCCAGAAGAATCACTCCTGGAATCAGAACCAGAAGCATTGCAGGAATATGCTTTATGTAGGGATAAAATTCCCGGACAGCCCACGGCACAAAAAATGTACCAAAGCAGATTCCTGAAGAAATTACCATGAGAGGAATCGCATTTACATACGGAGACGGATGATTCATAAACTCGAGAAGTTTGACTGCTTTTTTGTCTCCTTCCAGAGCGCGTCTCTGTAATTCCCCCTCACTTAAATTCTGAACAGCTGCTGCAAATCCGTAAAAAACGCCGTTCAGTAAAAACAGCATGAATAAAATAATGATGCCCCATAAGGGCAGACTACTGCCATCCTCCATTATTTATCTTTTACTCCTTTGTAAATAAATCCATAGTTACTGGTAAAATATAGCACTATAACGTTCTTTCGTCAAGACTGCTCTAAAACGTAAGCTCCAGGCTGATTTCCAGAGCATGGTTTACACGGTCCAGCATAGGACCGTCTAAATGACACACTTTATCCTTCAGTCTTCTCTTATCAATTGTGCGAAGCTGCTCCAAAAGGATTACAGAATCTCTCTCAATTCCATAAGCCGACGCATCAATTTCTATGTGTGTCGGGAGCTTTGCCTTGTTCATTTTAGAAGTTATGGCGGCGCATATGACAGTCGGACTGTGCCGGTTTCCTACATCATTCTGTATAATAAGCACCGGCCGTATTCCTCCCTGCTCACTTCCCACCACAGGTCTTAAATCTGCATAGAAAATATCCCCTCTTTTAATTACCACACAATTCACACTCCGATTCTGTTTCGGCATTGCCTTATTTTAGAAATAGTATTTCCATTTTTTTCTTGTGTATACATGCGTGGTGCATTTCTTTTAAGAGAAGAAACTTAATTCTCCTGTCTCTTTTCTGTTCTGTATATAAATTCTGGGAACGCGCTTGCTGATTTCACAAAGAAATTCATAGGAAAATCGTCCGGAAAGATTGCCGATGGTATCTGCGTCAATCCATTCCTCTCCGTCCCGTCCCAGAAGAGTCACTTCGTCTCCTTTTGCCACTTCTGGAATATGGGTCACATCCACCATAAACTGATCCATACATACTCTTCCAAGTATGGGCGCTTTTTTTCCATGAATTAAAACCCATCCTTTATTGGAAAGGGTACGTGGGTATCCGTCTGCATATCCCACCGGAATCGTGGCGATAACGGTCTCTGTCTCCGTCACAAACGTTCCACCATAGCTTACTGCTGTCCCGGCTGTTACCTTTTTCACATAAGAAACATGGCTTTTTAATTCCATAGCGGGAATCAGATCAAGGGCTTCTTTTTCCACTTCGTCAGAAGGATATATACCGTAAATAGTGATTCCTGCCCGCACGGCATCCATATTTGCCTCTGAAATCCGCATAATTCCGGCACTGTTGGAGCAGTGGCAGAGAGGAATTTCAATTCCCTGTTCTTTTAAAAGCCGGACAAAATGCTGATAACGGGAAAGCTGTACAAGAGCCGGACTTTTATCGTATTCATCTGCCCTTGCAAAATGTGTGAAAATCCCCTCTATTTCCAGACCCGGGATTTCTTTTATTTTCCGTACTTCTTCTGCACTTTCCAGCGTATCTGAAAATCCAATCCTTGTCATTCCCGTATCAAGAGCAATGTGTATCAGCGCATGTTTTCCTGTATGCGCCGCTGCCTCTGCAAATTTCTGTGCAGTCTCCGCATCGGATACGGCAATCCGTATATCAAAAGCCGCAAGCTCCTGAAAATGTTCTTCAAAAACAAGGCCCAGGATAAGAATGGGCTTCGTCACTCCGGATTTTCGAAGGGCAATGGCTTCCTCTGCTGTTGCTGCTGCAAATCCCCATATGTAATCGTAATCATGGATAAGCCGTGCTACAGCATCTGCACCGTGACCATAACCATCTGCTTTTATCACGGCAATAATTTTTGTATCTTTTCGAATGCGCTTTCTCATTTCTTCAAAATTATGTGCAATGGCATCAAGGGAGACCTCTGCCCTGATGCGCTGGTATTTCTTCATAATAATACTTCCTCTTTTCTGCAAAATGCCTCGGGCAGAGCCTCAATGAGATTCGTGGCAGTAAGGGAACGGGAACCGTATTTTTCTGCCGCAATATCTCCGCAGCGTCCGTGGAGATACACCCCGAGAGCAGCCTTTATTTCCGAAGAAACCGAAGCTTCCCCGTCCAGATACATACAAAACACAGCCGCAAGAATTCCAGTGAGCACGTCTCCGCTTCCCGCAGTTGCCATTCCCTCATTTCCGGAAAGATTCAGATAAAGACTTCCTTCTCTTCCTGCCGTTACCGTGCAGGCGTCCTTTAGTACACAGGTTGTTTTTGTTTCCTCTGCATACGACAGAGCTGTCTCTGCCATACAGTTTTGGATTTCTCCGATGGTTTTTCCTGTGAGACGGCTCATCTCCCCAATGTGAGGAGTCACAACTACATGCTCCCCCAGATATTCCTTCCACTTCGGGCGAAGGGCCAGAAGATTCAGCCCATCTGCATCCAGGATCACCGGTTTATGAAGCTCACCTGCTTTCTTTAAAAACCACAGTTCCCTCTCATAACTCAAACCGTAGTTTCCAAGTCCGGGGCCAATCACTACCACATCACACCAGGAGAGAATACGGCTGTTTTCCTCCTCTGTGAATGTACAGGATACCATAGCCTCCGGAAGAAGGATCTGCAGGGGAATCCTGTTTGCTTCCACCGTCTGGATCTGAACCATGCCGGCGCCTGCTTTTAAGGCGGCCGCTGCACTTAAATAAGCAGCTCCACACATACCTTCTGAGCCCGCCACCACAAGAACCTTTCCAAAAGTCCCTTTATTCCCCGAAGGACGCCGGGGAGGCAGACAACGAAGGTCGTGCTCTTCCACCACAAACGCGTTACCCTGCTCTTTTGTTCTATAGATACCAATATCCGCTACCACTGTTTTTCCCGCATACATTCTTCCAGGGTAAAAACAAAGCCCCCGTTTCCGAAATCCAAAGGTAACGGTCAGATCCGCTCGAAAGGCAATCCCCATCTCCATTCCCGTATTCCCATCGATTCCCGATGGAATATCAACGGCAATTTTTTTTGCGGAAGAATCATTCATACAATGAATAAGATTTTTCATGTTTCCCTCTACAGGTCTTGAAAGTCCTGCGCCGAAAATGGCATCTACTATAGTAGTATATTCACGCCACTGCGGGTTATTCACACGAGGTATATGATAGTTTCTCGCAATTTTCCACTGAAGGGCTGTCTCCTCTGTCATGGATTCTTCTTTTCCTGCAAAATATGGGTACGGATTCCCTTAAGATGCAGCATTCTTGCAATCGCAATCCCGTCGCCCCCGTTATTTCCACATCCGCATACAACAAGCACGCTCTCCTGTGGTCCAAATATTTTTTCTGCTTCCTCCACGCATTTCAGAGCAGCGCGCTCCATCAGAACACAGGAGGGAATGCCCATTTCTTTAATGGTATGATTATCAAGCGCCTTCATCTGGCTACATGTTACAATTTCTTTCATTTTACATCTTCTCTTTTTCTGTCTGTTTCTGACGATATTGACTGAGATTGTAAGAAAGGGTCATCAGACTTTCGGAAAGATGTACGTTCTCTACAATTACATCTTCCGGCGCGTCAAGATCAATATGGGCAAAATTCCAGATTGCCTTGATTCCGTTTTCTATTAAAATCTCCGCCATTTCCTTTGCTTTATTTTTCGGCAGTGTCAAAATTGCAATTTCCACATGATGTTCTTTCAGAAAAAAAGGCAGCTCACTTAACATCTGGATTTCGATGCCTCTTACGGCAATACCCTCCAGAACGGGATTTACATCAAAAATTCCCACAAGCTTAAATCCTCTTTTTTCGAAATCCACATAATTGGCAAGCGCCTGTCCCAGATTACCCGCACCTAAAATAATCATGGGATGTACGGTGTCAAGTCCCAGGATTTTTCCAATCTCCGTATACAGATATTTTACATTATAGCCATACCCCTGCTGTCCAAAACCGCCGAAATTATTCAAATCCTGGCGAATCTGGGAAGCAGTGACGTGCATTTTTTTACTAAGATCATTAGAAGAAATCCTGTCCACATTTTCTTCCAGCAACTCTCCTAAATAGCGATAATAGCGTGGCAGACGCTTGATCACCGCTCTTGAAATCTCTTTTGCCTCCACAACTGTTCCCTCCTTAGAATACTATGTCAATTATACCGAAATGATATTTTATTGTCAAATAAAGTTAATTTGTTCTTTCAAAAAAAGGAATTTTTCTGTATAATAGTATAGATATTTAAGAAAAAACGGAGGAATACCCATGATTTTGTCATGTCATAACCTGTCAAAATCCTTTGGCGAAAAAATTATTTTAAAGGACGCTTCCTTTCATATAGAAGACCGGGAAAAAGCTGCCCTTATCGGAAACAATGGCGCCGGAAAAACAACGCTTCTTCGCATCATTATGGACGAGCTGCCCTGTGACTCCGGGAATGTTGTCATTTCCAGAGATAAAAACATAGGCTACCTTGCCCAGTATCAGGATATACACGGACATCATTCCATATATGAGGAGCTTCTCACTACAAAGCAGCATATTCTGGATATGGAGAGCCGCCTGCGCACCCTTGAACAGGATATGAAGGACGCTTCCGGTGAAGCGCTGGAGTCCCTTATGAACACTTACACAAGGCTGAGCCATCAGTTTGAGCTGGAAAACGGATATGCGTACAAAAGCGAAGTAACCGGTGTATTAAAAGGTCTTGGATTTGAAGAGGAAGATTTTACAAAACAGATAGAAACCCTTTCCGGGGGACAAAAAACAAGAGTTGCTCTCGGCAAGCTCCTTTTGTCAAAACCGGATATTCTTCTTCTGGACGAGCCTACCAACCATCTGGACATGGAAAGCATCTCCTGGCTGGAAACTTATCTTTTAAATTATCCGGGTGCTGTATTGATCGTATCTCATGACCGTTACTTTCTTGACAAAGTTGTTACAAAGGTCATTGAAATTGAGGCTGGGAATATCTTAAGCTACAACGGAAATTACTCTTCCTTTGCCTTAAAAAAAGCGCAGCTTCGAGATGCACAATATAAAGCTTACTTAAATCAACAAAGAGAAATCAAACACCAGGAAGCTGTAATCGCAAAATTGAAATCCTTTAACAGGGAAAAATCCATACGCCGGGCAGAAAGCCGTGAAAAAATGCTGGATAAAATCCAGCGTCTCGATAAACCGATGGAAATCCAGAATCAGATGCGAATTTCCCTGGAACCGCGTTTTATAAGCGGAAACGATGTGCTCTCTGTGGAGGGACTTTCTAAATCTTTTCCCGGACAGACGCTCTTTACGAATATTTCTTTTGAGATTAAGCGCGGAGAACGGGTTGCCCTCATCGGAAACAACGGAACAGGCAAAACTACCATGTTAAAGATTTTAAACGGAATTCTGGAAGCGGATGCAGGAGAATTTACTCTTGGCTCCAAAGTACAGATTGGCTACTACGATCAGGAACACCATGTGCTTCACACGGAGAAAACAATATTCCAGGAGATTTCCGATACGTATCCCACGCTTACAGAAACAGAAATCCGAAACATGCTGGCAGCATTCCTTTTTACAGGAGACGATGTATTTAAAGAAATTTCCGCCCTTTCCGGTGGAGAGAGAGGACGCGTTTCTCTTGCAAAGCTTATGCTTTCCGAGGCAAATTTCTTGATTCTCGACGAGCCCACCAACCATCTTGACATTGCCTCAAAGGAAATTCTGGAGGAAGCCTTAAACAGCTATACAGGAACGGTGCTTTATGTTTCACACGACCGTTACTTTATTAATCAGACAGCAACCAGGATTCTTGACCTTACAAATCAGGCAGTTGTAAATTACATTGGAGATTACGATTATTATCTTGAAAAAAAAGATGAGCTGACAGAAAAATATGCACCTGCACAGGCAGCGGAAGCTGAGATGAAAAATATTTCCGAAAGCAAGCTGACATGGCAGCAGCAAAAAGAAGAAGAAGCCAGAAAAAGAAAGCTTGCAAATGAACTGAAAAAAGTAGAAGCCAGAATAGAAGAGCTGGAAACAAGAGATAAGGAAATTGACGAAACTCTCGTACTTCCTGATGTGTGTACTAACGTTGCACGCTGCACAGAACTCAGCCGGGAAAAAGACGCTGTTTTAGAAGAACTGGAAACTTTATATGAAAGATGGGAGGAGCTTGCTTAATGCAGCTCCTCTTTATTTGCCGGAAAATTATAACAGTTCTTTCAAATATGGCTCAAAGCATACACCTTCGTTTCTGTCCGTCCCTTCCTTCACCGTCTGACACAGTGCTTTTTCAAGAAAACGGGCAGCTTTTTCCGCACACTCTTTCATGGACAGTCCCTTCACAAGACCTGCGCTTAATACCGAGGCAAACAAATCTCCTGTACCGGAGTAGCTTCCTCCTTCTTTCTTGGAAAACACCCAGGCATTTTCTTCTGCCTCACATACAAGGTTACCCACATAAGCTGTTTTTTCTTCTGTATGCTCCACCCCTGTTATGACAACTGTCTGAAGATCATATTCTTTTAAAAGGCGCTTTCCATATGTTTCCGCTGCTCTTAAAAAGGCTTTGTCCCCTTCTTCTTGAAGCGCCTTCCACTGCTTTTCCGTTTCTTCTTTTCCGATAAGAAGAAGCATGGCCTCTGTCAGGTTCGGAGTGATCACATGAGCTCTTCTTACAAGGGCACGCATACATTCGCATAATTTTTCTGTATAAAATCCATGCGCTCTCCCATTATCTCCGAGAATGGGGTCTGTTAAGATTTTTGTATTTTCTTTTGCAAAAACATTGAGAAATTCCTGGATTTTCTCTGCCTGCGCCTCCCCTGCAAGAAATCCTGTATAGATTCCGTCCGGAGCAAAGCCAATTTTTTTCCATTCCTCTATTATATAATCTAACCGGTCTGTATAATCATCATAAAAATAAGATGTGTATCCTGTCTGGCTGCTTAAAACAGCCGTCGGAAAAGGCACTGCCTGTACTCCCATAACAGATATAACGGGAATTGCCGCTGTAAGGGAGCATTTTCCAAGACCGGACAAATCATTAAGCACTGCTATTTTTTTCAATTTCTTCCCTCCATCTTGTATTCCTTCTTGTTACCGTGTAAAATACTTCTAAAGTGTATCTTATAAAACATTGAAAATCAAGTATTTTTGAAAGGACAGTTATGAACGGACCTCTTTATCTTACTGTTTACCGTCGTTACAGAGAGCTGATTTTAGACGGAACTCTTCCACCTGGAACAAAAATGCCTTCTCTTCGCACCTGTGCCAGAGAGTTAAAACTGAGCCGTACAACGATCGAAAGCGCATATCTTCAGTTGGCGGCGGACGGTTACATCATCGCAAAAGCACAAAGTGGTTATTATGTGACAGACATTGGAGAAAAACGAAAAAAAGAAGAAAATGCTCCCCAGAGGGAAACACCTGCATACCGCTTTGATTTTGCCTCATCAGGTGCAGACAGGGAAAGTTTTCGCTTTGATTTATGGAGACGATACATGAAAAGCGCACTCCGTCAGGATTCCCGCC
>UQJE01000061.1 GCA_900541345.1 uncultured Blautia sp. | reverse complement strand
ATTTTCATAATGTTTTGTGCCTGAGCGAAGCGAAAGGAATGGATATAAAAATGAACAAAAAACAGAAACACATTCTTATGGCAGCGGCATTTTTTGCTCTCGCCTTCGGCATTATGCCCTCTGTAAACGCCATGCACATTATGGAGGGATACCTTCCGGGTGGATTTTGCATTGCCTGGGGAGCGCTGTGCATTCCCTTTCTGGCAGCAGGATTTCTTTCTATTAAGAAAACCTTAAACGAGCACAGAAATTTGATTACGTTACTGGCAGTGTCCGGAGCTTTTATATTTGTAATTTCCTCCCTGAAGATTCCATCTGTTACAGGAAGCTGTTCTCATATGACGGGTACAGGGCTTGGAGCTATTCTTTTTGGACCGGCAGCCGTATCTGTTCTCGGGTTAATTGTACTGCTTTTTCAGGCGCTTCTTCTGGCACACGGGGGTCTGACTACCATAGGTGCGAATACGTTTTCTATGGCAATTGCAGGACCGTTTGTGTCATACGGGATTTATAAGCTGCTTGGAAAAACAAAGATAAATAAGAAGGTTAATATTTTTCTGGCTGCAGCTCTGGGAGATTTGTTTACTTACTGCGTGACAGCAGGACAGATGGCCCTTGCACATAACGCAGATACTACATTCGGAGCGGCATTTGGCAAATTCCTTGTTGTGTTTGCACCGACTCAGATTCCCCTTGCTGTTATTGAGGGAATTATTACAGTCCTTATTATCATGGGACTTGAGACATATGCAAAACCGGAGCTTAAATTAATCGGCTACTTAAAGGAGGGAAAATAAGATGAAAAAGAAAGTAATGCTTGGCATTCTTGTGATTTTCCTGATTGCCTTTGTGCCTCTGTTTGTGTTGAAAGATGCAGAATTTGGCGGCTCTGACGACGCGGGAAGCACTGTGGTAGAAGAAGTGGATTCTTCTTACCAGCCGTGGGCGACGCCTGTTCTTGAAAAGCTTATCGGCGGAGAACTTCCGGGAGAAGTGGAAAGTCTTATTTTCTGCCTTCAGACAGGAATCGGTGTTGGAATTATCGCATTTATTATGGGGCGTTTTGTGGAGCGCAGAAAATGGATGAAAGAGGAATAACCAATGATTACCATTGACAAACTGTGCTACAATTCGAAGCTTCGTTACGAAAATGCAGGAGAGAAATTTGCGTTTTCTGTTATTACTCTTTGCATTTGCGTAATGAGCCGCTCTGCGGAGGTGGCAGCCATTGTGCTGGCAGTGACAGGGATTCTTACCGTCTGTAAGGGAGGAGTCCCTGTTTTGCGATATTTAAAGTTTCTGACGCTTCCTCTTGCTTTTTTGTTTTTAAGCACAGCGGCAGTTATGTTTAATATAAAGAAAACACCGATGGATTTTCTTGCAATTCCTGTGGGAGACTGGTATATTACGGCAAGCTATTACTCATTTTTTTATGCCCTCCAGTTGATTCTGACGGCTCTTGCCGCAGTTTCGTGCCTGTATTTTCTGGCGTTTTCCACACCAATGCCGGATATTTTGGATGTTTTGCGAAAGCTTCACTGTCCAGGGCTTCTTATTGAGCTGATGCTTTTAATTTACCGGTTTATCTTTGTTTTGATGGAAACGGCGTCCGCTATTTCTGTTTCTCAGAAATGCAGGCTTGGAAATAAGGATTACCGTACTTCTGTAAAATCATTTGGTTTTCTGGGCTCTGTTCTTATGATAAGGGCAGTAAAGCGGGCAAACCGCCTTTATGACGCAATGGAAGCAAGATGTTACGATGGAACTATACGTGTGCTTACAGAAAACAGAAAACCAAAGAAAAAAATTATTGCAGCGATTATCGTTTTTGATACGGCTCTTCTTGTTTTTGCCGTGTGGAGGAGATTTTTTTTATGAGCGCAGACATTATATTAAAAGCAGAGGATTTATATTTTTCATATGACGATGACAATTCGCATTCTCTGAATGGTCTTTCACTGGAAATTAAAAGAGGGCAGAAGATTGCGGTAATGGGAGCGAATGGCAGCGGAAAGTCTACTTTTTTCCTGTGCTGTACCGGAATCCATAAGCCGCAGAAAGGAAAACTTTATCTTGATGGACAAGAGGTAAAGTATAACAAAAAAGGCCTTCTTGATCTTCGAAGCAAGGTGGGGATTGTCTTTCAGGACCCGGACAATCAGCTTTTTTCTGCCAGCGTATATCAGGAAATTTCTTTCGGGATTTTAAATCTGGGAGTTTCCGAAGAGCAGGCAAAAAAAGAGGTAGAGGAAGTGATAGATTATCTGGAAATCACACCTTTTCGCAGTAAGCCGACCCATGCCTTAAGCGGCGGGCAGAAAAAACAGGTTTCCATTGCCGATATTCTTGTGATGCACCCGGAAATTATCATTCTCGATGAGCCGGCTGCAGCTCTTGATCCGCGTCATACGACAATGGTAAATCATATTGTGGAGCAGATGACAGCGAGCGGGATTACGGTTCTTATGGCTACGCATGATGTAAATTATGCTTATGAATGGGCGGATGAAGTGATTCTTTTTCATGAGGGAAAAGTTCTTATGAACGGAAGTCCGGAGCAGGTTTTTGGCAACAGAGCAGCGCTTCGCCAGACCAATCTTGAGCCGCCGGCAGTGCTGGAGCTTTTTGAAAGCCTTTGTAAGAAAGGCATTTTAAAATCTTCCCTTCCATTCCCCAAAAACCTGAAGGCTCTGGAAGGGGATATAGAAGAAGTAAATTTAAACACGTATTACGGAGGTAAGAAAAAAATGTCAGATACCACAAAGAAGGCAATCCTGGCAGTAAGCTTTGGAACAAGCCATAACGATACAAGAGAGGTTACGATTGATGCCATTGAAAAAGATATGCAGGCTGCTTTTCCGGAGTATCCTCTTTACAGAGCGTGGACAAGCAAAATGATCATCAATAAAGTAAATAAAAGAGATCATGTGCATATTGATACCGTAAAAGAAGCAATGGAGAAAATGCGGGCAGATGGTATTACAGATGTTCTCGTGCAGCCTACACATGTGATCAACGGAATCGAAAACGATATTATGAAGGAGGAGGCTCTTTCTTACAGGGAAGATTTTCATTCCATTTCCTTTGGAGATCCGCTTCTTACAAGTGAGCAGGATAACAGGGAGGTACTGGAAGCTGTGGCAGAAGAGTTTTCATGGCTGAAAGAGGATGAGGTTCTTGTTCTTATGGGGCATGGAACGACCCATTATGCAAACTCCATTTATGCGGCGCTTGATTATACATTTAAGGACAAAGGGCATAAAAATATTTTCCTTGGAACAGTGGAGGCGTATCCGTCTATGGAAAGCATTATGAAACTGGTAAGGGAGTACGCACCGTCAAAAGTAGTTCTTGCACCGTTTATGATTGTGGCCGGAGATCATGCGAAAAACGATATGGCAGGAGATGACCCGGAATCCTGGTACAGCCAGTTTAAAGAGGCCGGATATGAGGTGGAAGCTGTGATTAAAGGACTTGGAGAATATCCGGGAATCCGGAAAATTCTTGTGAATCATCTGAAAGCGCTGGAAAATTAAGGATATAAAAAAGCAGCGGGGCTTTACGTGAATTTCTCACTTAAAGTCCCGCTGTTTTTATGAAAAGATTTAGGTAATCCCTGTTGTGGAGATGATATCAGCTCTTTCTGAAAGCAGCTCTCTTACGTTCTCTCGGGTCAAGAATTCTCTTACGGATACGAAGACTGGAAGGTGTTACCTCAAGAAGCTCGTCCTGGTCGATGAATTCGATTGCCTGCTCAAGACTTAATACCTTAGGAGGTGTCAGTTTCAGAGCGTCATCAGCGGAGGAGGAACGTGTATTAGTAAGATGTTTTGTCTTACATACATTAAGCTCAATATCCTCGGCTTTTCCGTTCTGACCAATTACCATACCGCTGTAAACTTTTTCTCCGGGTCCTACAAAGAGAGTTCCACGCTCCTGTGCAGAGAAAAGTCCGTAAGTAACAGCCTCGCCTGCTTCGAAGGCAATAAGAGAACCCTGTTTGCGGTACTGGAAATCTCCCTTGTAAGGAGCATAGCCGTCAAATATAGTATTTAAAATACCGGTTCCTTTTGTAGAGGTTAAGAATTCCCCGCGGAATCCGATAAGACCTCTGGAAGGAATATGGAATTCAAGGCGTACAGAACCATCGCTTGCTGTACTCATACCCTGAAGCTCGCCTTTTCTCTCACTTAATTTCTGGATAACGGTTCCGGAAAATTCTTCAGGCACGTCTACATATGCGATTTCCATTGGTTCAAGTTTTTTACCGCGCTCGTCTGTGTGATAGAGAACCTCCGGTTTACTTACTGCAAACTCATATCCTTCACGGCGCATATTTTCGATTAAAACAGAAAGATGAAGCTCACCACGTCCGGAAACTTTAAAGCATTCTGTTGTTTCGGTATCTTCCACACGAAGACTTACGTCTGTGTTTAATTCTCTGTAAAGACGGTCACGAAGATGACGGGAAGTAATATATTTTCCTTCCTGTCCTGCAAGTGGGCTGTCATTTACAAGGAAGTTCATGGAGATTGTCGGCTCGGAAATTTTCTGGAAAGGAATGGATTCCGGTTTGTCGCCGCCGCAGAGCGTATCTCCGATGTGGATTTCCGCAATACCGGAAACAGCTACGATAGAGCCGATTGACGCTTCTTTTACTTCCACTTTATTTAATCCGTCAAACTCATATAATTTACTGATTTTTACTTTCTGACGTTTGTCAGAGTCATGATGGTTCAAAAGAGTAAGCTCCTGGTTTACTGCAATTTTTCCGTTTTCTACTTTGCCGACGCCGATACGTCCTACATATTCATTGTAGTCGATGGTGCTGATCAGAACCTGAGTATCTGCATCCGGATCTCCTTCCGGTGCAGGAATATATTTTAAGATTGTTTCGAAAAGCGGAGCCATGTTTTCCGGTGTGTCTGCAAGGTCTAAAACTGCATGGCCGGCTTTTGCGGAAGCGTATAAAAACGGACAGTCAAGCTGCTCGTCAGAAGCCTCCAGATCCATGAGAAGTTCAAGAATCTCGTCGATTACCTCGTCCGGGCGGGCTTCCGGGCGGTCGATTTTGTTGATGCACACAATTACATGAAGGTCAAGCTCAAGGGCTTTTTTCAGGACGAATTTTGTCTGAGGCATTGCTCCTTCGAAAGCATCTACAAGAAGGATAACACCGTCTACCATTTTAAGTACACGCTCTACTTCGCCGCCGAAGTCAGCATGACCTGGAGTGTCGATGATGTTGATTTTCGTTCCCTTGTAGTGAACAGCAGTATTCTTTGAGAGAATGGTAATTCCTCTTTCGCGTTCAATATCGTTGGAGTCCATGACGCGTTCCTGGACCTCCTGATTTTCACGGAATACACCGCTCTGCTTTAAAAGCTGGTCTACCAGGGTTGTTTTGCCGTGGTCGACGTGGGCGATAATGGCTACGTTACGTACATCTTCCCGTCTGGTTTTCATAAAATGTATTTCCTTTCTTTAAATAAGTATCTTTATTTTAAGTCAAGCATTGCTGCACAAAAATCCAATTTATAAGTTTACCACATTTTTCGAGGATTACAAGGTGCTGAAAAAATTTTTTTATTTTTAGTTCTAAATCCGGAATCTTCCACATAAGTTTATATAGATAAAATACCCGAAGAGGAAGGAGAACACATTATGGCAGATAAAATTATTGAAAACAATCAGGTATCGGTTATGGGGAAAATCGCTACCGGCTTTACATTCAGTCATCAGGTTTTTGGAGAGGGCTTCTATACAATGGATCTTCTTGTAAAAAGACTGAGTGATTCCGAGGACAGGATTCCGGTTATGGTATCGGAACGCCTTGTGGATGTGACACAGGATTACGTGGGGGAATATATAGAGATCCACGGACAGTTCCGCTCTTATAACCGCCATGAAGAAAAACACAACAGACTTGTGCTTTCTGTATTTGCAAGAGAGCTGAAATTTGTGGAGGAAGAGGACGAATCCATTCCTGTCAATCAGATTTTCCTGGACGGATATATCTGTAAACCGCCGGTATACAGAAAAACTCCGCTGGGAAGAGAAATTGCAGACCTTCTTATGGCAGTGAACAGACCTTACGGAAAATCAGATTACATACCCTGTATCTGCTGGGGAAGGAATGCGCGTTACGCTTCCGCCTTTGAGGTGGGAGGACATGTGCTCATCTGGGGAAGAATCCAGAGCAGAGAATATATGAAGCGTATTGGTGAAAATGAGACAGAAAAAAGAATTGCCTATGAGGTATCTGTAAGTAAGCTGGAATACATTGAGTAAGTAAGCAAACACTTGCAATTCTATCAAATCTGCGGTAATATAAGCGTATTCAAAAGCAACTTCATAAACGATAAGAGGAATTGTGATGGAAAGAAAATTAACAGAAGTTTACTGCGGAGACGGCATAGGAAAGACTACTCTGGCAATTGGGCAGAGCCTTCGCGCCTGCGGACAGGGAAAAAGTGTGATCATAATCCAGTTTTTAAAAGGAAGGGAGCGAAGAGAGCTTGATTTTCTGGAAGAGCTGGATAATATGGATATTAAAATCTTCCGATTTGAAAGAATGGACCGATGCTACGAAGACCTGAGTGTCGAGGAGAAAGAGGAAGAGAGACTGAATATTCTCAACGGACTGAATTTTGCCCGTAAGGTAGTTGCAACTCAGGAATGCGATTTCCTGCTTCTGGATGAGATTCTGCGGCTTTTGGATAACGGAATTACAACAGAAGAGACAATCGGGGAGATTCTGAAGCTTAAGGATGAAAGTATGCACATAGTCATGACCGGTCAGGAACTTCCGGAGGGACTTCGAAAATATGTGGACAGAGTGACCACTCTCAGCACAGAAAATATAAGTAACGATGAATGCAGTACAGAAGAATAATACATTCACAGAAGAGTAAAGGAGGAAGGAAAATGGCAATTTTCAAAGGAGCAGGTGTTGCGATTGTAACTCCCATGCACGAAAACGGAGGAGTAAACTACGACAAACTGGGAGAGATGATTGAGTTCCAGATAGCCAACAGCACAGATGCGATTATTATCTGCGGAACAACCGGTGAATCCTCTACTATGACACATGGGGAACATCTTCAGACTATTAAATATGCAATCGATAAGGTGGCAAAAAGAGTGCCTGTTATTGCAGGAACAGGTTCTAATTGTACAGAAACAGCAGTTATGATGTCAAAGGAGGCAGCATTATACGGAGCAGATGCACTTCTTGTTGTAACTCCTTACTATAATAAGGCAACTCAGAAGGGATTGATTGTTCATTATACAGCGATTGCAGAGGCTGTACCGGAGACACCGATTATCATGTATAATGTTCCAAGCCGTACAGGCTGCAACATCCAGCCGGAAACAGCAGTATATCTTGCGAAAAATGTGAAAAATATCGTAGGAATTAAAGAAGCGACAGGAGATTTATCCCAGGCTGCAAAAATGATGAGCCTTGCAGATGGAAGTCTTGAGCTTTATTCCGGAAACGACGATCAGGTACTTCCGATTCTTTCTCTGGGAGGACTTGGCGTGATTTCTGTTCTTTCTAATGTTGCACCGAAGGAGACACATGATATGGTAGCAAAATTCCTGGAAGGCGATGTGAAGGGAGCTACAGAAATTCAGTTAAAAGCCATTCCTTTAGTGAATGCTCTTTTCAGCGAGGTAAATCCGATTCCTGTAAAGGCTGCTCTCAATCTTATGGGGATGAATGCAGGTCCTCTTCGTATGCCTCTTACAGAAATGGAAGAGGAGAACAAAGAGAAGCTGAAAAAAGCAATGCAGGATTTTGGCATTAAGCTGGCATAACTGACGGGAGGATAAACAGCTATGGTAAGAATTATTATGCACGGCTGCAATGGACATATGGGTCAGGTGATTTCCGGGCTTGTGGAAAAAGACGCAGAAGCGGAGATTGTTGCAGGAATTGATGTTGCAGACCAGGGAAAAAACAGTTATCCTGTTTTTCCGGATATAGAAGTATGTAATGTGGAGGCAGATGTTATTATTGATTTTTCCTCTGCAAAAGCAGTGGATAAGCTTCTTGATTACAGTGCAAAAAGAGGAATTCCGGCAGTTGTATGTACAACTGGATTAAGTGAGGAGCAGCTTGCTCATCTGGAAGAGACATCTAAAAAAGTGGCTATTTTAAAATCTGCAAATATGTCTCTCGGAATTAACACTCTCTTAAAGCTGATACAGGACGCTGCAAAAGTTCTTGCAAAGGCAGGCTTCGACATGGAGATTGTGGAGAAACATCATAATCTTAAAGTGGACGCTCCAAGCGGAACAGCGCTTGCACTTGCAGACAGTCTGAATGAGGCAATGGACGGCGAATATCACTATGTATATGACAGAAGCCAGAGAAGAGAACAGCGTGACAGTAAAGAAATCGGAATTTCTGCTGTACGTGGCGGAACGATTGTGGGAGAACACGAAGTGATCTTTGCTGGTCCGGACGAGGTGATTGAATTTAAGCATACAGCTTACTCCAAGGCTGTTTTCGGAAAAGGAGCAGTGGAGGCTGCAAAATTCCTGGCAGGAAAACCTGCGGGTAAATATGACATGAGCGATGTGATTAATAAATAAAGAGAAGAGATGAGCGGTATTTGGCGTCCGGCTGAATGCTGCTTATTTTTTTGCTGTTAAATTAAAACTTTGAATAAAAATTTTTCTGTCAGGCATAATAACAGTATAAGTAAAAGCTTAAGGAAAAGGAGAACAGAATCATGAAAAAATGGAATAAAATTCTTATGAGCTCAGCCCTTGTACTGATGTTAGCAATGTTTACAGGTTGTGGGAGAAATGATAATGCGGCAGATGAAACCAGGAGAGAACAGGATAAAACAGAAGAGAAAGATACGGTAAAGGATGATACACGTACAGAAAAAGATAAGACAACAACAGATAAGACCACAACAGACAGAACAGACGGGAATACAGCAGACGGCGCTGTTCCTGATGCAGGAATGGAAAATGACGGCACACCGGACGGAACTGAGACTGATAATACGACAGAGAACGCCGGACCGGATATGACGGAAGTGCCTGAAAATACGTCGGACAGTAATGGAAACTCCAATAATGGAAATGACCGGAATGGAAACGGAGATGGAACCGTATCCGGCGAGCTCGGAAACAGTGTGAAAGATCTGGGCGAAGGCGTAGGGGATGCAGTGGAAGATGTAGGAGATGCCGCAAGAAATGCAGTAGACGGAAGATAAGAAAAGAATCCTGGAAGTTACAGAAAAAAATAAGAAATTTGTGTTAATTTTTCATAAAATGGTGTTAAAATTCCGCACGATGTGTTATAATAATTCCATCAAACAGCAAAGGGGATGGAAGCATGAAATTTATTATCAGCGGAAAAAATATTACAGTGACCGAAGGGCTTCGAACAGCAGTTGAGGACAAGCTTGGGAAACTGGAACGGTATTTCACTCCTGACACCGAAGTTGTCGTAACTTTAAGTGTGGAAAAAGAAAGACAGAAGATTGAAGTGACGATTCCTGTAAAAGGAAATATTATCCGGTCCGAGCAGGTAAGCAGTGATATGTATGTATCAATCGACCTTGTAGAAGAGGTGATTGAACGCCAGCTTCGGAAATACAAGAACAAGATTGTAGACAAAAAACAGTCTGCGGGAAGTTTCCAGCAGGCATATCTTGATAAGGAATATGAGGAAGACGAAGAGGTAAAAATCATTCGTACAAAGAAATTTGATATTAAACCAATGTATCCGGAAGATGCCTGTGTACAGATGGAGCTCCTGGGTCACAACTTCTTTGTATTCTGCAATGCAGAGACAGAGCAGGTAAATGTGGTTTATAAGAGAAAAGGCAATACCTACGGTCTGATTGAACCGGAATTTTAAAAAGGTGAGCAAAGCCCTCCTGTTCAGTGCGGGAGGGCTATCTTTTTCAGCAGAAAGAAAGGAAAGAAAGAAAAATGAAAGATTACATACTGGAGGCATGTGTGGATTCTGTGGAATCTGCCCTGGCAGCAGCAAGAGGAGGAGCAACACGTCTGGAACTGTGCGGAAATCTGATCATTGGAGGAACGACGCCGGAACCGGGACTGTATGAGGAAATCAGGAAACATTCCGATATCCGGATTCATGCCCTGATCCGTCCGAGATTTGGTGATTTCTGTTATACAGATTCCGAATTTGCCATCATCAGGAATGCAGTAAAAACCTATAAAAAGCTAGGGGCAGAAGGCGTGGTAATCGGTATTTTAAAGCCGGACGGTACTTTAAACATGGAGCAGATGAAAATTCTTATGGAAGAGGCGCAGGGAATGTCTGTGACGCTTCACAGAGCATTTGATGTATGCGCAGATCCGTTTGAAGCAATGGAGCAGGCAATCTCTCTGGGAATTGACACGATTCTTACTTCAGGTCAGCAGAACAACTGCCGTCTTGGAGCAGAGCTTCTTGGGCAGCTCGTGGAAAAAAGCGCAGGAAGAATTGAGATCCAGGTGGGAAGCGGCGTAGATGCAGATGCCATTAAAGAAGTTTATCCTGTGACAAAGGCAAGAGCCTTCCATATGTCCGGAAAGGTTACGCTGGACAGTGAAATGATTTACAGAAAAGAAGGCGTAAGTATGGGCCTTCCTTCTTTAAGTGAATATGAGATCTGGCGCACAGAAGAGAGCAAAATCCGTGCGGCGAAAGAGGTATTAGAAACACTTTGAGGGACTGAAAAAGTCCCTCTCTTTTTTTAAAAAATAAGGTTATAACTTTTGGGAATCACTGCCCCAGACAGAAGGAAGGCGTTTTAACACTTCCTGAGTCAGGACTCCTATGAGAAAGCCGGTTACAACACCGGAAATGAGAAGAGGTGGTGTATAATAAAACACGGCAGTATTTTCCACAATAAGGGCAGCAATGATAAGCTGACCGATATTGTGGGTGACTCCGCCGAAAACACTGATGCCAATTGTCGTAAGGGAGGTCTTCTTCAGAAGAAGAACCATGACAGAAAGGCTTAGCGCAGCGCCGGCAAGGCTGTAAAGGATGCTGAACATATTTCCAAAGAGAAAGCCGATTACAAGAATACGTACAACGGATACAAGGGCAGCATCTTTAAAACCGTATTTTTTCAGAATGATCAGCACGGACAGGTTCGCAAGTCCAAGCTTGATTCCGGGGATTCCTGCAAAAACAGGAATCAGAGTTTCCACATATCCGAAAATAATGGCAATGGCGGCAAAAAAACCGAGATAGGCTGTCTTTGTCTTCATAATCACTGCACCACAGCATGGGAAACATCGTCCCCTTCGCTGTTCTCTCCTTCAATTACAACCTTATTCGGGAGGCAGATCACGGAGCCGCCGGAAACGTCAACTGCTTTTTGTTCAAGGCATAGATGATCCGGACAGGTGGCGGAAATCATTTTTGCCTTTCCGTCTTTTATTTCGCATACATTTGTGTCATTAATGGAAATCGTCTGATTTTCAGACAGGGAATACACACCGTATTCTTTGCCGTCAACTGTGATTCGTATGTTGTTCTGCGGCTTTTTAGAAATACGCATACCTGCCCACAGAAGAAGGGCGGCAGCGAGAATCGAGCCGATTAACAGAATTTCTTTTTTCTTCAAAAACAAATTTCCTCCGTATATTTGACTGTGATTTTTATGTTTCTGCCTGCCATCGCAGGACGAAGCTATCATAACACAGAGGAGAAGGAATGGCAATGGCAGAGAAATCCTGTTTGTTTACGAAATGTTTATTGTTTTCTTGGCCGGAAAGTGATAGAATATAGAATGTTGAGAGTATATTCTCGGGAATACGCTCTCAGAACGCAATAAGAATTTATTATACAGCAGAAGCTGTAGAGAAAATAAAAAGGAAACAGGAGTAAAATATGAACGTATTTTCAAAAGTATTCGGAACGCACAGCCAGCGTGAGGTAAAAAGAATTATGCCTCTTGTAGAAAAGACAGAAAGTCTGCGTCCGGAAATGCAGAAACTCAGCGATGAAGAATTAAAAGACAAGACAAGAGAATATAAGAAGCGTCTGGAAGAGGGTGCAACACTTGACAGCCTTCTTCCGGAGGCATTTGCAACAGTAAGGGAAGCAGCAAAGCGTGTTCTTGGAATGGAACATTACCGTGTGCAGATTATCGGAGGTATTATTCTTCATCAGGGACGTATTGCAGAGATGCGTACAGGTGAAGGTAAGACACTTGTATCTACTCTTCCTGCATACTTAAATGCACTGGAGGGAAAAGGTGTACACGTTGTAACAGTCAACGACTATCTGGCAAAACGAGATGCAGAGTGGATGGGAAAGGTTCATGAATTCCTGGGACTTACGGTTGGTGTTGTATTAAACGACATGAAACCGGAAGAGCGTCGCGTTGCATATAACTGTGACATCACTTACGTTACAAACAACGAGCTGGGCTTCGATTATCTTCGTGACAACATGGTTATTTATAAAGAGCAGCTTGTTCAGAGAGATCTTCACTACTGTATCATTGACGAGGTGGACTCCGTTTTAATTGATGAGGCGCGTACTCCTCTTATTATTTCTGGACAGAGCGGCAAGTCTACAAAGCTTTACGAAGTCTGTGATATTCTCGCGCAGCAGCTGGAACGCGGTGAGGCAAGCCATGAGATGACAAAGATGGCGGCTATCATGGGCGAAGAAGTTATCGAGACAGGCGATTTCGTTGTAAATGAAAAAGATAAGATTGTAAACCTTACAGAGCAGGGTGTGAAGAAAGTAGAGAAATTCTTTAATATCGAAAACCTTGCGGATCCGGAAAACCTGGAAATCCAGCACAACACCATTCTTGCTCTTCGTGCTCATAACCTGATGCATAAAGACCAGGATTACGTTGTAAAAGATGATGAAATTCTGATTGTAGATGAGTTTACAGGACGTATTATGCCGGGACGTCGTTATTCAGACGGTCTTCATCAGGCAATTGAGGCAAAGGAACACGTAAAGGTAAAACGTGAGAGCAAAACTCTTGCAACTATTACATTCCAGAACTTCTTTAATAAATATGATAAAAAAGGCGGTATGACAGGTACAGCCCTTACAGAGGAAAAAGAGTTCCGTGATATTTATGGTATGGACGTTGTGGAGATTCCTACAAACAGACCGGTTCAGCGTAAAGACCTGGACGACGCTGTATATATGACAAAGAAAGAAAAATTCAACGCAGTTGTACGTGCAGTTGTGGAAGCACATGAGAAGAAACAGCCTGTACTGGTAGGTACGATTACGATTGAGACTTCTGAGCTGTTAAGCCGTATGCTGAAAAGAGAGGGAATTCCTCATAATGTGCTGAATGCCAAATTCCATGAGCTTGAGGCGGAAATCGTTGCCCAGGCAGGACAGGCAGGTGCAGTTACGATTGCGACAAATATGGCAGGTCGTGGTACCGATATTAAACTTGATGATGTTGCACGCGAGGCAGGCGGTCTTAAAATCATCGGTACAGAGCGTCATGAGTCAAGACGTATCGATAACCAGCTCCGCGGACGTTCCGGACGTCAGGGCGATCCGGGTGAATCCCGTTTCTACATCTCTCTTGAGGACGACTTGATGCGTCTCTTCGGATCCGAGCGTCTTATGAAGGTATTTACTTCTCTCGGAGTTGCAGAGAATGAGCAGATTGAGCATAAAATGCTTTCCAGTGCCATTGAGAAAGCGCAGGAGAAGATTGAGTTTAACAACTTCGGTATTCGTAAAAACCTTCTTGATTATGACCAGGTAAATAATGAGCAGCGTGAAATTATTTATAAGGAGCGCCGTCAGGTTCTCGATGGAGAAAATATGCGCGACGCAATCTACAAGATGATCACAGATATTGTGGACAGCACAGTAGATATGTGCTTCTCCGACGACGTGGATGCGGAAGAATGGGATCTTGACGAATTCAATTCTGCATTATGCCCGATTATTCCAATCGAGCCTCTTACAGAAGATAAAGTAAAAGGCAAGAGAAGAAATGAGATGAAACATATTCTCAAAGAAGAGGCTGTAAAACTTTACGAGGCAAAAGAATCCGAGTTCCCGGAACCTGAGCAGCTTCGTGAGCTTGAGCGAGTAGTACTTCTTAAGAGCATCGACAGTAAGTGGATGGATCACATTGACGATATGGAAATCCTTCGTCAGGGAATTGGCCTTGCTGCATACGGTCAGCGTGACCCGGTTGTAGAATATAAGATGAGCGCTTATGAGATGTTTAACGGTATGATAAACTCTATTCAGGAGGATACCGTACGTATGCTGTATCACGTACATGTAGAGCAGAAGATTGAGCGTGAGCAGGTTGCGAAGGTTACCGGAACGAATAAGGATGACAGTGCAGGTCCGAAGAAACCGGTACAGCGCAAAGAAGATAAGGTTTATCCGAATGATCCATGCCCATGTGGAAGCGGAAAGAAATATAAACAGTGCTGCGGACGTAAAGCTGCAAAAGTGTGATAAATATTATAATAAAGGGGTCTTCCTCAGGAAGATCCCTTTTTTAACGCTTCTGATGGAAGCTCTCCGAACTGTTTTTTGTAGGCGCGGATAAAGGCAGTATAATCCTTAAATCCGCTTTGAAGCGCTGCTTTTGTGACAGGAAGTCCCTGAGAAATCAGATTTTTTGCAAGAAAAAGCCGTTTGCTCACAATATAACTGTGTATGGTGTAGCCCGTTTCTTCTTTAAATTTACGCATCATATAATATTTGCTCAGGAAATATTTCCGGGACAGTTCCTCGATGGACAGCTCTTTTTCCAGGTTGCGGTTTATATATTTTAGAAGTTCTTCAATACGGGAATCGTAAGCATAGGAATCCTGGTCACATATATACTGTTTTTCCAGAAAAATCCGGTTTAAATATACCATAAATTCATGAAAAAGGGCTTTTTCCAGAATCTCATCTCCCAGCTCCTGATGCTTAGATGACTGGTAAAATTCTGATAAAATCTGTTCCAGCTTTTTCTGCATTTTAGAGGGAAGACGGACAAGATGGAAACACCGGTCTGTTGCTTTTTGAAAACATCGCGTCAGAAGCTCTTCCTTTAAATCGTTGCGAATCCACAGAATAAAACGTTCATAAGGCTCCTCCGAAGAGATTTCCGGCTTGTGAATGGAATATTTATCCACAAGAAGAATATCCCAGGGATTGAGATAATAGGATTTTCCTTCTATATGATAGGTGGCTTTTCCGGAAAGAAAAATAA
>UQJE01000060.1 GCA_900541345.1 uncultured Blautia sp. | reverse complement strand
CAGTTGTTGATGTAATGCAGTACAGCAAGAGCGATTCCAGCGGCAAAAAGTGGTATTTCGTGCGGTTACCGCATCCAACTGAAGGGTTTGTTTTTGAGTTTATTCCAAGCGGGTATTTCCGACAGCTTAAATAAAAGCAATAAGTAAGGCAGGGGACTAAAAATCCTCTGCCTTTGAATATTGTATCGTTTATTCAGTTGTTTTGTTCCTACAGAGTTCATCCAATGTTACGCCAAGGGCATCAGCCAATTTAATGGCAGTATCAACCTTACAACGGTCGAAGCGTTCAATATCTTCTATTGTTCGCAGTGGAACTCCGGAAAGTTCGGATAATTTCCGGGCAGAAAGTCCCTGCTGATTACGGATGGTTTTTACGTTCATAGTATGCCTCCTTAAAAGAATAATAAGATTAAGCCGGTTACAACAATGATAAGCCAAATAACAGAAAGAATAAGCAATAGTATCTGTTTTGCTGATTTTTTCATATTGCACAGGAAATGGGAATGTGTTATATTTTGGTTGGGGAGGTTTCCCTCCCCGGGGTTTTATCGGAGACTTTCGATCACCATCTTAATGACGGCTAAGAGAGTTCCGATTTCTAATGCGAGCTGAGTAAGTGCGGTAATCACTTTTCTCAGCTCTTTTATTTTCTTCTCCATTTCCTTCACACCTCCTTTCTATGATTTAATTATACCACGCTATAGCGTGGTAGTCAAGAGAAAGATGAGTGGAAAGGAAAGTAATTCCCCAAAGCTATAATGCCCTGGGGAATTGAAATATTGTATCATCTTATTAAATGTGTTAAAAATCTGATTAGTCACACATTAGTCACAGTGCAATTTGCAAACACCTGTAAAATCAACACTTTTATCGCATGTATTGTAAAAAGTTTGTAAAGCCGGAACCATTGGAATTGACAAAAATTCTCTTACAATCTATAATGGAAACTGTGTTTTGCCTTCTTTAAACAGGAAGGAAAATACAGAAAATTAAAAAGAAGGGAAGTGTAAATCGTGGTAAGGATTTTTAAGACGATAGACGGCTCTATCCATCAGATTCAGGAAGCGCAGGACGGCTGCTGGATTGCATTGACGAATCCTACAGCAACAGAAATATTTGAAATTTCGGAACAATTTGAGATAGAGGTCGACGATTTGCGTGCCCCCTTGGATGAGGAAGAGCGTTCACGTATCGAGGTAGAAGATAATTATACGCTGATTCTTGTGGACGTCCCCATGATTGAGGAGCGTAATGAAAAAGACTGGTATGGAACCATTCCTCTGGGCATTATTATTACAGATAAGATGATTTTTACCATCTGTCTGGAAGATACTCAGGTTTTAACAAGATTTATGGAAGGACGTGTCCGCAATTTTTTCACGTATATGAAAACGCGTTTTATCCTTCAGATTCTGTACAGGAATGCAAGTATGTACCTTCGTTATTTGCGTATTATTGACAAAAAGAGTGCACAGGTAGAAGAAAAACTGCATCTTTCTACAAGAAATCAGGAACTGATTGAGCTTCTGGAACTGGAAAAATCTCTGGTGTATTTTACCACATCGCTCAGATCTAACGAAGTGGTTTTGGAAAAGCTTCTGAAGGTGGAATCCATCAAAAAGTATCCTGAGGATACAGAACTTCTGGAAGATGTCATTATTGAGAATAAGCAGGCGATCGAGATGGCAAATATTTACAGTGGAATTTTAAGTGGTATGATGGACGCATTTGCTTCTGTTATTTCTAATAACTTAAATATTGTCATGAAGGTGCTGGCTATTATTACAATTGTTATGAGCATTCCTACTATTGTGTTCAGTGCCTACGGTATGAATGTGAATTCAGCAGGAATGCCTTTTGCGGACAATCCCTGGGGATTTCTTATCATTATTCTGTTTTCAGTGGCAATCAGCATTATTGCAGCGCTGATTCTTTCCAAAAAGAAATTTTTCTGATATTATATGCTGCATGAAAAGAGAGAGTAGTAAAGGAGTTATATGAGATTTATAGATAAATTGGAACGAAAATATAGGAAATATGGTATTTCCAATCTTACCATGTATATAATCGGCTGCTATGTGCTGGGATATATTCTGCAGATGTTTAATCCGAGGATTATGTCCATGTTAAGCCTGGAACCGGCGCTTATTTTAAGAGGACAGATATGGCGTCTTGTGACCTGGATCATTTCTCCTCCGGGCGGCGGCGGAAATATTCTTTTCTTTGCTATAGCCATTCTTTTCTTTTACTATCCGATTGGAAATGCTCTGGAGCGTTCCTGGGGAGCGTTCCGATACACGCTTTATATTTTTTCGGGAATGGTATTTACAGTGATTGGTGCATTTCTTCTGTATTTTTTAACAGGCGGAGCACTCACGGGGCTTGGAACAGTAATTTTTTCCACATATTATATCAGTCTTTCCATTTTTCTGGCATTTGCCCTGTCCTATCCGGACATGGAAGTACTTTTATGGTTTATCATTCCAATTAAAATGAAGTGGATGGCAATCCTGTACGCAGTGATTGTTGTGTACGATATTTTTAAATACGTAAGAGTAGGAGCTTGGTTTATGGCTGTGCCGATTGTGGCATCGCTACTGAACTTTATTATTTTCTTTCTGGGAACAAGGGATATGAGCCGTTATAATCCGAAAGAAGTCAAAAGAAAACAGGAATTTAAAAAAGCAATGGCGGGAAGCCGCGTAAATCCGTCTACAGGCAGTGTTGCAAAGCATAAATGTGCAATCTGTGGGCGTACGGAGCTTGACAATCCTGATCTGGAGTTTCGTTTCTGTTCCAAATGTAATGGAAACTACGAATACTGTCAGGATCATCTTTTTACACATACGCACGTAAAATAAAGGGAGAACAACAATGAAAAGAACGAAAATCATCTGTACTTTGGGACCGGCTACAAATAAAAAAACAATCCTTCGGTCTTTAATGCGGGCTGGAATGGATATTGCCCGTTTTAATTTTTCGCATGGCAGTCATGAAGAACACGCTGCACGTGTAGATATGATTAAAAATTTAAGGGAGGAATTAAATCTTCCCGTTGCTATGCTTCTTGATACAAAGGGTCCGGAAATCCGTACCGGGCTTTTAAAGGATGGAAAAAAGGTGCACCTGGAGGCCGGAAATGAATTCGTTCTTACAACAGGGGATTATATAGGTGATGAGCATAAGGTTGCCATTACATATGACACCCTTTATAAAGACGTAAAAAAGGGTGGAAAAATCCTTATTGACGATGGACTGATTGAACTGGAGATTGAGAATATTAAAAATGGTGATATTTTCTGTCGTGTTTTAAATGGCGGTGAGCTTGGGGAACGAAAAGGCGTAAATGTGCCCTATGTAAAAGTAAAACTTCCGGGTATTACGGAGCAGGACAAAAGAGATATTCTTTTTGGAATTTCTCAGGAGTTTGATTATATTGCGGCCTCTTTTGTCCGAAATGCAAAGGCAATCAAGGAAATTCGTCAGCTTCTTGATGAAAACGGGGGCAGTGATATTGGTATTATTGCCAAAATTGAAAATGCAGAAGGCGTGGAAAACATAGATGAAATTATTGCCGTATCAGATGGGATTATGGTTGCCAGAGGAGATCTGGGAGTAGAAATTCCTGCAAGTCAGGTTCCGTATATTCAGAAAATGATCATTCAGAAATGTAACGATAATTATTTGCCTGTTATCACAGCGACTCAGATGTTAGATTCTATGATAAGAAATCCCCGCCCCACACGTGCGGAAGTTGCAGATGTGGCTAACGCAATTTATGATGGCACGGATGCAGTTATGCTGTCAGGAGAAACAGCTGCAGGAAAATATCCTCTGGCAGCGCTTAAAATGATGGTAGAGATTGCGGAAACAACAGAACCGCATGTAGACAATAAGATTCATGCCAGCAATAGAAGTATGTACTGTGACGGGAAAGTCTCCAGTGCTGTTGGACTTGCGGCAGTCAGAACCGCTACAGATCTCGGCGCGAAAGCAATTATTACTCCTACTATGGGAGGAAAGACAGCTTTTATGATTTCAAATTTCCGTCCGGAAGTGCCTATTTATGCCATTACACCGAATGATACAGTAATGCACAGACTGCAGCTTGCCTGGGGTGTTATTCCTTTAAAAGGATACGAAAAGGACTCCACAGAGCATATTATTTTACAGGCAATGAATGTGGTTCGCCGCAGAAGAATGATTCGGAAAGGAGATCTTGTTGTATTTACAGCTGGTGATCCGGCGACAAATATGCGGACAGGAGAGGGTGCTGCCACAAATATGATGCATATCATCGAGGCAAAGTAAGACATACGAGGAGAATATCATGAAGAAAAAACCGTTTGTGACATTAGAAAAATTAAAAGAGATTGAAAAGGAATATCCAACTCCTTTTCATCTTTATGACGAAAAAGGGATTCGGGAAAATGCCAGGGCATTAAAAGAAGCATTTTCCTGGAACAAGGGGTTTAAAGAGTTCTTTGCAGTGAAGGCAACTCCGAATCCATACCTTATTCAGATTCTTCAGGAATATGGCTGTGGCTGTGACTGTTCTTCCATGACAGAGCTTATGATGGCAAAAGCCATCGGCTGTAAGGAGGGAGATATTATGTTTTCCTCCAATGATACTCCAGAAGAAGAATTTAAATACGCAGATGAGATTGGCGGAATTATCAATTTGGACGACATTACTCATATTGAGAGTGTAGAGAGAGCAGTGGGAAAAATCCCGAAGACAATAAGCTGCCGCTATAATCCGGGTGGAATTTTCAAAATCAGCAATGATATTATGGATAATCCCGGAGATTCCAAATATGGTATGACAACAGAGCAGATTTTTGATGCATTTCGTATTTTGAAAGAAAAGGGAGCAGAAGAATTCGGAATCCATGCATTTCTTGCAAGCAATACAGTAACAAATGAGTATTATCCTCTTCTTGCAAGACAGCTTTTTGAATTGGCTGTAAAACTTCAGAAAGAGACAGGGGCAAATGTTTCCTTTATTAATCTTTCCGGTGGAATCGGTATTCCTTATAGTCCGGATCAGACGCCAAACGATATTCGTGCAATTGGCGAAGGTGTAAGAAGAGCTTATGAGGAAGTTCTTGTCCCGGCCGGAATGGGAGAGGTTTCCATTTACACAGAGCTTGGTCGTTTTATGATGGGACCATATGGATGTCTTGTGACAAAAGCAATTCATGAAAAGCATACACATAAAGAATACATTGGAGTAGATGCATGTGCAGTAAATCTTATGCGCCCTGCTATGTATGGGGCATACCATCATATTACAGTAATGGGAAAAGAGAAGCTGCCTTGTGACCATCTTTACGATATAACAGGTTCTCTTTGCGAGAATAATGATAAATTTGCTATTGACCGATACCTTCCTAAAATTGATAAAGGCGATTTGCTTGTAATTCACGATACAGGAGCTCATGGGTTTGCTATGGGATATAATTATAACGGCAAGTTGAAATCAGCGGAAATTCTTCTGAAAGAAGACGGAAGTTTCCAGTTGATTCGTCGTGCAGAGACACCGAAGGATTACTTTGCAACATTTGACTGTTTTCCTGTTTATGAAAAGCTTTTGGAAGATGCAGAGAAATAAAAAATGAAGTGCAGATAAAAACGCAGATATAAGAAGTAGTGACTTCCTATATCTGCGTTTTAAAAAAATATGGAAGAAAAAACAAAGATTCTTAAAAAGGCTTCTGGGACAATTTGATGATTTTATAAGAGGTAATCAAAAGTTTTGGAATATAAAAAACGCCAAAACTCATTAAACACAAGAGCTTCAGCGCATTTTAGGTACTGCCGGCAGTGGGACTTGAACCCACACGTGGTTGCCCACAACAGATTTTGAGTCTGCCTCGTCTGCCATTCCGACATGCCGGCATTTAGAACAGTAATTACTATATCATATAATTATGTTTTTGACAAGCTATTTTTGGTTTTTTTGTTAATATTAGTGTAATTTCTAAAATATTTGTGAAATCTGTGAATTGGAATTGAAATAAAGAGGAAATGGTGGTATTGTATACTACACTAATCACTGGGATTCTCATTTTTTCAGTGAGGATATGGAGGAAAGGATATGAACATTGATAATAAAAAGCCTGGAAAACGTCCGTTGTACGTTTACTATTTTATTGCAATTGCTGTGATTTTTCTTATCAATCTTCTTGTTCTTCCTGCACTTCAGGAACGGAGTGTAGAGAAAACAGATTACAGTACATTTTTAAGTAATGTAGAGAGAGGAAATGTATCAAAAGCAGAGGTACAAGAAGATTACATTTATTATGAAGTAAGAAAAAATGGAAAAGATACCGTTTGCAAAACAGTAAAAATGGAAGACCCGAATCTTGTGGAACGTCTTTATGAAGCAGGAACTAAAATGGAAGCAGTTGCACCACAGAAGCAGTCTATTTTTTTAAGTCTGATCGCAGGATATGTGATTCCTATTGTGATTTTTATTCTTCTTGGAAGATGGCTTAGTAAAAAAATGATGAAATCTATGGGATCCGGGGGACCTGGAGGAATGATGTCCTTTGGAAAAAGCAATGCCAAGGTTTATGTAAAATCTTCGACAGGTATTAAGTTTGCAGATGTAGCTGGAGAAGACGAGGCAAAAGAGCTTCTCACGGAGATTGTAGATTATCTTCACAATCCTCAGAAATACACAGAAATTGGAGCTTCTATGCCAAAAGGTGCTCTTCTTGTAGGACCTCCTGGAACAGGTAAAACTCTTCTTGCAAAAGCGGTTGCAGGTGAGGCGGAAGTGCCGTTTTTCTCTATTTCCGGTTCGGAGTTTGTTGAAATGTTTGTGGGAATGGGTGCAGCTAAAGTACGTGATCTGTTTCAGCAGGCAAATGAAAAAGCACCTTGTATCGTATTTATTGACGAGATTGATACCATTGGAAAGAAACGAGATGGTGGCGGATATTCCGGAAATGATGAGAGAGAGCAGACTTTGAATCAGCTTCTTACAGAGATGGACGGATTTGACGGTTCCAAAGGCGTTGTTATTCTGGCAGCTACAAACCGTCCGGATTCCCTTGACCCAGCGCTTCTTCGCCCGGGACGTTTTGACAGAAGGATTCCGGTAGAACTTCCGGATCTTCAGGGAAGAGAAGAAATTTTAAAGGTTCATGCAAAAAAAATAAAGATTGCTGACACGGTACAGTTTGATTCTATTGCAAAAGCTGCGGCAGGCGCTTCCGGAGCAGAGCTTGCAAATATTGTAAATGAAGCAGCTCTTCGTGCTGTGCGCGATGGAAGAAAATTTGCTACACAGGCGGATTTTGAGGAGAGTATAGAGGTTGTCATTGCCGGTTATCAAAAGAAAAACCGTGTGCTTTCCAACAAAGAAAAACTGATTGTTTCTTACCATGAAATCGGCCATGCGCTTGTAGCTGCCAGACAGACAGATTCTGCGCCGGTTCATAAGATTACAATTATTCCCCGTACATCAGGAGCGCTCGGCTATACAATGCAGGTAGATGAAAAAGAACATTTCCTTATGAGCAGAGAGGAACTGGAAAATAAAATCGCCACTTTTACAGGTGGACGTGCTGCGGAGGAGCTGATTTTTCATTCTATAACAACAGGCGCTGCCAACGATATTGAACAGGCAACAAAAATTGCAAGAGCAATGATTTCCAGGTACGGAATGAGCGACGAGTTTGATATGGTGGCAATGGAAAGTATGGGAAATCAGTACCTGGGAGGAGATTCTTCCCTGAGCTGTTCTTTTGAGACACAGACACTTCTTGATAAAAAAGTGGTGGAGCTGGTACGAAGACAGCATGAAAAAGCATTGCAGATTCTTCAGGATAACATTGGAAAGCTTCATGAGCTTGCAAAATATCTGTATGAACAGGAAACGATTACGGGAGATGAATTTATGCGGATCTTAAATGCGCCTCCTCTGGAAATACAAGAGAAAACAGAAGAAATATAAGAGCATATAAAAGTGGTCCTGCGGATAAAATTGTCCGCAGGATACTTTTGTATATGTGCCTTGTGTTTTTCTCTTTCTTCCGTTATAATAAATCAGACAACAACGCATTTTGCATGCAGAAATATACAGCAGGAAGGAGGAAGGACTATGAACTGCCGGACAGCAGAAGAAATGGTGAATCAATATATGAACCATACGCTCTCTATTGAAGAAATGGAAGAGTTTTTAGACCATATTCAGTCATGTTCTTCATGCTATGATGAACTGGAAACGTATTTTATTGTTCATGAGGCAATGCAGCAGCTGGCAGAAGATGAAGGCGATACGGTCCTTGATTTTCGTAAGCTTTTAAATCAGGATATAAAAAGGGCGAGACGCAGAATTCGCATTATGAAAATAGAGCGATTTTTTGCGGGAATTGCAGTTCTTCTTCTAATCGCGCTTCTTACCGGACTGCTGCTGTTTATAATAAAAGAAGTAGGGGGACATTTATGAGTGAAAAGATATTATTAATAGATGGGCACAGTATTTTAAATCGGGCATTTTACGGTCTTCCGGATCTTACAAACGGAGAGGGGATTCACACAGGGGCTGTATATGGTTTCCTGAACATCCTTTTTCGTATTCTGGAAGAGGAAAAACCGGATTATCTTACTGTGGCTTTTGATGTTCACGCACCTACTTTTCGTCACAAAATGTATGACGCTTACAAGGGTACGCGAAAGGCAATGCCTGAGGAGCTCCGCCAGCAGGTTCCTCTTATCAAGGAAATGTTAGGGGCAATGTGCATAAATATTATGGAGATGGAAGGATATGAGGCGGACGATCTTCTTGGAACAGTGGCGAGACAGTGCGAGGCACAGGGAATGGATGTAACCATTTTGTCCGGTGACAGAGATCTTCTTCAGCTGGCAACAGATAAAATTATGATCCGTCTTCCAAAAACAACCAAAGGAAAGACGATAATTGAAGATTACCATACACAGCAGGTAATCGAAAAATATCAGGTAACTCCTCCTCAGATCATTGAATTAAAGGCGCTTATGGGAGACAGTGCAGATAATATTCCCGGTATTCCCGGAGTAGGTGAAAAAACAGCCACAAAAATGATCGTACAGTTTGGAAATATTGAAAATGCGTATGAGCATCTGGAGGAAGTAAAGCCCAATAAAGCAAAAGAATCTCTGCGAGAGAATTATGATAAGGCGCAGCTTTCTAAAACGTTGGCGACCATTAATACAGACAGCCCGATTTCTTTTTCTTCAGAAGCTGCCAGAATGGAAAATCTTTATACGAAAGAAGCGTATGAACTTTGCAAAAGACTGGAATTTAAAAATCTTCTCAGCCGTTTTGATAAGGACGCTGTTTCGGAGAGTGCGATAGAGCAGGAATTTTTTTCCTGTACAGATCTTTCCGGCTGTGAAAGCCTGTTTGAAAAGGCGGCAGGGAATCCTGAGGCAGGTGTGGCTCTTTTATCCGATAAAAAAAGCATTTACATGTTGGGCCTTGCTCTTTCCAAAGAAGAAGTGTATTACATTCCGGTACAGGGTATGATAACAGGAGCCTATCTTTCTGATAAGCTGCTTGCGCTTTCAAAAAAAACGCTTCTTTGTTCCTGGGATATAAAATCCATGCTGAAGTACGTTCCAATAGAAGAGGCTGCCTGTGTATTTGATGCAGGAGTGGGGGCATATCTCTTAAACCCTCTGAAATCTTCTTACGATTATGACGATACGGCAAGAGAATACTTAAATGGTATGCTGATTCCCTCCAGAGAGGACCTTCTTGGGAAAGAAACGTATGAGGCAGCCTGGGAAAAGGAAAAAGAAGAGCTTGGTCTTTATGCCGGCTATATGGCGTATGCGGCGCTTGCCTGCCGCGAGCCCATAGAAAATGCCCTGAAAGATACCGGAATGTGGAATGTATACAGAGAGATTGAGCTTCCCCTTATTTTTACTCTGGATTCTATGGAAAAAACAGGAATTCGTGTGCAGGGGGAAGAACTGAAGGCTTACGGCGATAAACTTCTTGTTCGCATTCAGGAGCTGGAACAGGAAATTTACAGACAGGCAGGAGAGGAATTTAATATTAATTCTCCAAAACAGCTCGGAGTGATTCTCTTTGAAAAAATGGGAATTCCGGGAGGGAAGAAAACAAAGACCGGATATTCCACAGCGGCTGACATTCTGGAGAAGCTTGCACCTGATAATCCCATTGTGGAAAATATTCTGGAATACCGTCAGCTCAGTAAGCTAAAATCAACGTATGCAGACGGGCTTGGGAACGTAATAGAAGAGGATGGAAGAATTCGTTCCACATTTAACCAGACGATTACAGCGACAGGACGTATCAGCAGTACAGAACCGAATCTCCAGAATATTCCTGTTCGTATGGAGCTTGGAAGATTGATTCGAAAGGTTTTTGTACCGGAGGAAGGATATGTATTTCTTGATGCAGATTATTCCCAGATTGAGCTTCGTGTTCTTGCTCATATGTCGGGAGATGAGAAGCTCATTCAGGCTTACAGAGAGGCGCAGGATATTCACAGGCTTACTGCTTCACAGGTATTTCATATTCCATTTGACGAAGTGACAGACCTTCAACGACGAAATGCAAAAGCGGTAAATTTCGGTATTGTATACGGAATCAGTTCTTTTGGACTCAGTCAGGATTTAAGTATTACAAGAAAAGAAGCGGCTGATTATATCGAAAAATATTTTGAGACATATCCGAAAATCAAGGGCTTCCTTGATTCCATGATACAGGAAGGAAAGGAAAAAGGATATGTGACGACCATGTTTGGAAGAAGACGTCCTGTTCCTGAGCTTTCTTCCGGGAACTTCATGCAGCGCTCCTTTGGAGAGAGGGTGGCAATGAATTCTCCCATTCAGGGAACTGCGGCAGATATTATTAAAATAGCTATGAACCGGGTGTATGCAAGATTAAAAGCAGAAGGATTAAAATCCCGTCTCGTTCTTCAGGTTCACGATGAGCTTCTCATTGAAACATACAAAGAAGAGATTGCAGAGGTTTCTAAAATTCTGGAAGAAGAGATGACAGGGGCTGCGTCACTTTCCGTTCAGCTCTCTGTAGATATGCACCAGGGGAACAGCTGGTATGAGGCAAAATAAGATGAAAATAATCGGATTAACCGGAGGCGTAGGCGCTGGAAAAAGCACAATTCTTGAATTTCTTCAAAAAGACTGGGATGCATTTGTCCTGCAGGCAGACCAGGTGGGACATTTTGTGATGGAGCCGGGAAGAGAATGTTATGAGCCGATTATCCGTCTTTTTGGAAAAGAAATTATAAAAGAGGACAAAACTATTGACCGCAGGAGGGTTTCCGATGTAGTATTTTCGCAGAAGGAAAAACTGGACGCCTTAAATAAAATTGTTCACCCTGCTGTGAGGCGATATATTCTGGAAGCACTCGAAAGAGAAAGGGTATCCGGAAGAAAACTCTGCGTGGTGGAGGCTGCGCTTCTTCTTGAGGAACAGTATGATAAATTCTGCGATTCTGTGTGGTATGTGCATACAGACAGGGAAATCCGCATTTCCCGTCTTATAGAAAGCAGAGGATATACAAGAGAAAAGGCGGAAAGCATTATCCGAAGTCAGAAACCAGACGATTTTTTCTTTCGTCACGCAGATTTTGTAATAGAAAATAATAAAAGCACGGAGGAAGCGCGCCTCCGGCTTGCAGAAGGGATTCAGAAGTTATGAGACTAATGAGCATTGCCAGCGGAAGCAGCGGCAACTGCATTTATGTAGGCTCGGAATGCGCCCATGTTCTTGTAGATGCAGGAATAAGCGGCAGACGCATTGAAAAAGGCCTGAATAGTTTAGAGCTTACAGGAAGAGATATTGATGGAATTCTTATAACCCATGAACACTCAGATCACATAAAAGGTCTTGGCGTTCTGGCGAGAAAATACGGAATTCCCATATATACAACAGGCGGCACTGCAGACGCACTGTCAAGGAGCAAAAGCCTGGGAGAACTTCCGGAAGGGATTTTTCGTGAAATCAGGGAGGATGAACCTTTTTTTATCAAGGATCTTTCCATCCGCCCGTTTACCATTTCCCATGATGCGGCGCAGCCGGTAGGATACCGGATAGAATGTGGCGAACGGTCTGTGGGTATTGCAACGGACCTTGGGAAATACAATGACTACATAGTAGAAAACCTCCGGAATTTGAATGCGCTTCTTCTGGAAGCAAATCATGACATTCGTATGCTGCAGGTTGGAAAATATCCGTATTATCTGAAACAAAGAATTTTAGGAGACAGAGGACATCTTTCAAACGAAAATGCAGGGAAGCTTCTCTGCCGGCTTCTTCATGACAACCTAAAAGCTGTTTTTCTGGGACATTTAAGCAGAGAAAACAATTATGAGGAACTGGCGTATGAGACAGTCTGCGCAGAAGTTATGCTAGGCGATAACCCTTATAAGCCCAGAGATTTTAAAATCCAGGTGGCGAAAAGGGATTGCATATCAGAAGTGATTATAGTATAGAAAAGGAGACACAGATGAAAAAGACAATTATCACAGTAGTAGGAAACGATACCGTAGGAATTATTGCAAAGGTTTGTACATATCTTGCAGAGCAGAATGTAAATATTCTGGATATTACTCAGACAATTGTACAGGGATATTTTAATATGATGATGATAACAGATACAACTGCATCTGAAAAAGATAATGGAACACTTTCCAAAGAACTTTCCGCACTGGGCGATGAGATTGGTGTTGTAATCAGATGTCAGCATGAAGACATCTTCAATAAAATGCACAGAATCTGATGATAAATACGAGGGCAGCTTCGAAGTGCCCTCGTAAAAGCATTAACAGAATAATTTAGGAGAACGATAATGATTAATATTTTCGAGGTAAACGAAACAAATAAAATGATTGAGCAGGAGAACCTGGACGTGCGTACCATTACAATGGGAATCAGTCTCCTTGACTGCATTGACAGCGATCTTGACAGACTCAATGAAAAAATTTATAACAAAATTACAACACGTGCAAAAGACCTTGTGGAAACAGGGGAAAAAATCTCTATGGAATTTGGAATTCCCATTGTAAATAAGCGAATTTCCATTACTCCTATCGCATTAATTGGCGGCGCGGCATGTAAAACCCCGGAAGATTTTGTTACAATTGCAAGAACGCTTGATAAGGCGGCAAAAACTGTAGGCGTCAACTTTATCGGAGGTTATTCAGCTCTTGTAAGTAAGGGAATGACTCCGGCAGAAGAGCTTCTTATCCGTTCTATTCCGCAGGCACTCTGTGAGACAGAGAGAGTATGCAGTTCTGTAAATGTAGGTTCTACAAAAACAGGAATCAATATGGACGCAGTGAAACTTATGGGAGAGATTGTTCTGGAAACAGCAAAGGCAAGCGCTGATCAGGATTCTCTTGGCTGTGCGAAGCTTGTAGTATTCTGTAACGCACCGGATGACAACCCGTTTATGGCAGGTGCATTCCACGGTGTAACAGAGGCTGACTGCATTATTAACGTTGGTGTAAGCGGCCCTGGTGTTGTAAAGACAGCTCTTGAAAAAGTAAGAGGAAAAGATTTTGAGACACTTTGCGAGACAATCAAAAGAACTGCCTTCAAAGTAACACGTGTGGGTCAGCTGGTTGCGCAGGAGGCTTCTAAACGTTTAAATGTACCGTTTGGTATTGTAGATCTTTCACTTGCTCCAACTCCTGCAATCGGGGACAGTGTTGCAGAAATCCTTCAGGAAATCGGTCTTGAGAGAACAGGCGCTCCGGGAACAACCGCAGCTCTTGCGCTTTTAAATGACCAGGTGAAAAAAGGCGGTGTTATGGCTTCTACAGCAGTCGGCGGTTTGAGCGGCGCATTTATTCCGGTAAGTGAAGATCAGGGAATGATTGATGCTGTAAACGAAGGTGCGCTCTGCCTTGAAAAGCTGGAAGCAATGACATGTGTCTGCTCTGTAGGTCTTGATATGATCGCGATTCCGGGAGACACAAAAGCGACCACAATTTCCGGTATTATTGCAGATGAAGCAGCAATTGGAATGATCAATCAGAAGACAACTGCAGTCCGTGTGATTCCGGTAATCGGAAAAGGTGTTGGAGAGACAGTAGAATTTGGCGGTCTTCTTGGATATGCTCCTGTTATGCCGGTAAATTCCTTCTCCTGTGATGCGTTTGTAGAGCGCGGCGGAAGAATTCCTGCCCCAATTCACAGTTTTAAAAATTAATAAAATAAGCCTCTTTCTTTATCTTATATAATTTACAAGTAAAGGAAAGGGGCTAAATTTATGCTCAAAAATTAAGTATTTGGTCTGTGTGGGAAGGGATAAATCCTTCCTCATAGAGAGACAGATGTTGCTGTAGATTTCTGATAGCAGATTTTATAAAGGTCCCAGTTTCTTCAGGTGTATAGAAGCTGGAATCGTCCAATGACTGCATATAATCCAGAAAAACAGATAAAATCCCAGTTTCATTTAACATTAGATAGGTGGCCTGATTTTCTGCATTGTCAAAAGAAAAATATCCCATCTTATCGCTTACACAGAGGTGCAGATTAACAGGAAGCTGGTCAAGCGGCTGTTTCAACATTCGGTAATATCCCTGATAGCAGACAGGGAGAAGTGCCTGAAGCATTTGCAGACGTTCTTCCGGTAGGAATGAACGGCAAAAGTCTTTTGGAATTTCTTTTAGTCTTCCGGTTTCTATAAAACGTCGAATTCCTTTTTTCGTAAAATATACGTGCATATGGGAAAGATTCTTCGTATTTGCCTGGAAAAACTGGTACAGCATTTCTATAAGCTGCTGTCTGTCGTAAAAATTTCGGGACAGAGCTTCTGTCAGAATACCCTCGGAAATAAAAGGAGTAAAACAGGCTTCCGGCTGCAGGAGATAGCTTGTTGTTTCATCTAGTGCAATGTTACTGATCATAGAAACATTCTGTGGCGTCAGATGAAATACTTGAAAAAGAGACTGGCATTTTCCCTGACAAGAATGAAAAATTTTCCAGAACTGTTGTATAACAGAAGGCTCTTTGTAAAAAATTCCCTGTTGATAATCAGAAGAGCAGGCAATAGCATACCTGGATGTAACAATAAAATAAGGAAAAGCATTCAGATTAAAAAAATGTGAATGTATGCTGTCATAAAAATAGTAAGCCTGATAATCTAGATTTCGAAGATATAGTGGAAAAATATTTTTAAAATATTTTAAATTGTATAATTCATGGTCATTTGTAAGTGTTTCCACATTGCTCAGGCAGAGGATTTGGCGGATTTCCAAGGAACAGCCCAGATTTAGACTGGAGAGAAGATTAAACAGAAACTCGTAATCC
>UQJE01000059.1 GCA_900541345.1 uncultured Blautia sp. | reverse complement strand
CTGCTTTTTCTTGGCTTCCTTTTCTTTTCTTGCAAGCTCGTAGCGGTATTTTCCATAATCAATAATCTTACATACCGGCGGTTTTGCCTGAGGAGCGATTTTTACTAAATCAAGTCCTGCCTCCTGCGCTTTAAACATGGCTTCCTTTGCGGACATGATTCCCAGCTGTTCTCCGTCCGAGCCAATTAAACGTACCTCTTTGTCTCTGATTTGTTCGTTAATCATTAAATTGCTAATTGTCGTGCACCTCCATACCTGAATAAATGATAATCCATGACCTCTGTTACCCTCGTTGTGTACGAAAAAAAGTGTGGACAGATGTCCACACTTCTATCTATTACACCTGTTGACTCATCAACAGCTACTGTGCAATATAAACCCAAGTCACATTTATGTGCTAAGGTGAGAGTGAACTCTGCTTTGTTTTCTCACGTACTGTTATAAGATACCACAACAAAAGCAGAATGTCAACCCCTTATACTGTAATTATTCCAAGAACCTCCATAATGGAAAATACAAGGATTGCAACAAGGCAAATCGGCGCAATGTATTTAATAATTATGGTATAGAATCTTTTTACTTTAAATTTCCCGTTTACCTCAGCTTCTTCGATAATCGCCTTTGGCTTAATCACATAGCCGACAAAAATGCAAGTAAGGAAGGCAACAATTGGCATCAGAACGCTGTTGCTGATAAAATCAAAGAAATCAAGCAGCGTCATTCCAAGCGGAGCCAGGAAACTTAACGGACCAAAGCCCAGCGATACCGGAATTCCAACTGCAAGCACAAATATAAGTACAACTGCGCAAGCTTTCTTTCTGCTCCATTTCATCTTATCACATACAATTGAAACCAGTGTTTCTGTAAGTGAAATAGAAGAAGTGAGTGCTGCAAATAATACCAGAAGGAAGAAAATTGCACCAATCAAAGTACCAAATTTCATGCTCTCAAACACTTTTGGAAGAGTAATGAACATAAGGCTAGGTCCTTTGCCCAATGCCTCTTCGCTTCCGCCGGAAAATGCAAATACTGCCGGAATGATCATAAGACCCGCCATAAAAGCAATTCCTGTATCAAAAATTTCAATCTGACGCACAGATTTTTCAAGATGCGCCTCTTTCTTCATATAAGAACCATATGTGATCATAATTCCCATTGCCAGAGACATGGAATAGAAAAGCTGCCCCAAAGCTGCCAGTACTGTTGTTGCGCTAAAGCGGCTGAAATCAGGCAGAAGGTAATATTTTACACCTTCCATTGCTCCCGGCTGTGAAATGCTGAATGCCGCAATGATTATGGTCATGATTACAAGAATCGGCATCATAAAGCGGCTTGCTTTTTCAATTCCGCCTTCCACACCGAGCATGACGATCACAAGTCCCAAAACAACATAAATCAAAAAGAATACAACCGGAGCCACCGGCTGGCTGATATAATTCCCAAAAAATTCATCTGTAGCCGCACTGGAGACCTGATTTGTTACAAATACAGTAAGATATTTTAATACCCAGCCTCCGATCACACAGTAGTACGGTGTGATAATAAACGGAACGAGACATGCCAGTCCTCCAAGAAAACCAAATCTTTTATCAAGCGCTTTGTATGCGCCTACTGCGCTTAAATGCGTCTTTCGTCCAAGTGCAATCTCTGTTATCATCAGTGCAAAGCCGAAGGTAACCGCCAGAATAAGGTACACCAGAAGAAAAATTCCGCCGCCGTACTTTGCGGCAAGATACGGGAATCTCCACAGGTTTCCAAGACCTACAGCGGAACCGGCTGCAGCGAGCACAAAGCCTAACTTATTGGTAAATGCACTTCTTTGTTTCTGTTCTTCCATTCTTTTCCCCCTCTTGTTAAAAAAATTATCTTTTTTATTATACATTAATTTTTTTATAAGAACAATACATAATCCTGCATTTTCCGGGAATAATATTCACGAATTGAAAAAAGGAGGTTCAGATTATGACTGTTTTAAAATGTTATGCCACTACCTGTGTCTACAACAAAGAGCAGCTTTGTTCCAAAGGAAACATCGATGTAATGGGAGAAAATGCCCACTTATCAGAGGATACCTGCTGCGGCAGCTTCCGGGAACGAAGCAATTCTTCCCCTCAGAATAATTATACTTCCGGCTGTGGATGCGAAACTATCCAGATTGACTGCAAGGCACATCACTGTTCCTACAATGACAACTGCAAATGTACAGCGGCTGCCATTCAGGTGGGCGGAGAAAATGCTAAAGACTGCCAGGAAACAAAATGCGGCACATTCCAATGTGAACACTGATTATCAAAAAAGAGACCTTCTCATTGAAGGTCTCTTTTACTTTTCCATTATTACTTATCTGTTTTTCAGAAAATCCGGAATCTGAATGTCTTTTTTCTGTACAGTACTGGACGGAGTCTTTGTACCAAATGGAGTTGCATTCATTGTCGGAAGACTGAAGCTCGGCATATTCACATTCATTGTCTGCTGAGTCGGAGCCGCTGCCTGTCTCTTCGCTGCAAACGGAGAAGATGTATTTCTCTGAGCAAACGGACTGCTGCTCTGTACATTATCATTTAATCCAGTTGCAATTACTGTGATTCTTGCATAATCTGCTACAGAATCATCATACATTGCACCAAAGATGATATTGGCATCCTCGCCTGTAAGCTCCTGTACGTAGCTTGCCGCGTCATTTGCGTCCATAAGAGAAATATCACCGGAAATATTGATGATCACATGTGTGGCTCCCTTAATGGTTGTCTCAAGAAGCGGGGAAGATACAGCCTGCTGTACAGCCTCCATTGCCTTGTCATCGCCTCTTGCCTCACCGATACCGATGTGTGCGATTCCCTTATCTGTCATAACTGTCTCGACGTCCGCAAAGTCAAGGTTGATCAGAGCCGGCAGATTGATCAGGTCTGTAATACCCTGTACTGCCTGCTGAAGAACCTCGTCAGCCTTACGAAGCGCCTCCGGCATTGTTGTACGACGATCTACAATTTCCAATAATTTATCATTTGGAATTACAATTAAAGTGTCTACTGCTTTCTTCAGATTTTCAATACCTGCCAGAGCATTGTTCATTCTTGTCTTTGCTTCAAAACGGAATGGTTTTGTAACAACACCTACTGTCAGGATTCCCATTTCCTTCGCTGCTGCTGCGATTACAGGTGCAGCTCCGGTTCCGGTTCCGCCTCCCATACCACAGGTAACGAATACCATGTCAGCGCCTTCCATTAACTGTTTTACTTCTTCAATGCTTTCCTCTGCCGCCTTCTGTCCAACTTCCGGCTGTGCACCGGCGCCAAGGCCTTTTGTAATTTTCTCGCCAATCTGAAGTACAGTTGGAGCTTTACACAGAGTCAAAGCCTGCTTATCAGTATTCACACCTACAAACTCTACTCCGCCGATGGCTTCTTCCACCATTCTGTTTACTGCGTTATTTCCGGCACCACCTACACCAATTACAATAATTTTGGCAGATGATTCAGCCTCATTTGTCATAATCTCTAACAACGTACTTCCTCCTTTATTTTTACCTGATAACTGATTCAGTGTATTTGTACCAAGCTATATACTTATTTCTACCTGATGTACCTTCGTTAAGTTACATATAGATATATCATATATTTTTTTTTGAAATTAATCAACTACTAATTTTGTTTTTTTATATTTTTTTCACGTTTTTTCGATGAAGAAGCAGGAAAAAACCTTTCTTTCGAGCGCACAGGACAAAATTCAGAAGCTTATTCACTATATTCCATGTATTCTTCTTCCGCATACCAGTCTTCTGCATATTCCCCTGTTTCTTCTGCCGAAACATCTTCGCTTTCTGTATATTCCCCTGTTTCTTCCTCCGGAATATTTCCGTCTTCTGTATATTCGTCCATTTCTTCTGCTGGTACATCTTCGCCTTCTGCGTTCTCCTCTTCTGCATTCTCCTCTGCCGCCTTCTCTGCAGCAATGCTTTCCTCTGTTGGCGCAGGGCCTACATAATTTCCATATTCGTCATACTCCCCTGCTCCCGTATAATCTCCCTCTTCATCATATCCGCCGGTCCACTCTGCAAGAGCTTTCTCAAGCTCTGTCATTGGTTTCGGTCCTACATACGTACCGTTTTCATCAAATTCGCCTGTACCTGTGTATTCACCGCTCTCTTCATATCCGCCGGTCCACTCTGCCGCCAGCTCCTCGGGAGTCTTTTCTTTTACCTCTTCCTCAAAGGTAATCGTCTTTACAGTATCTGTCACACTTTCCAAATGAAGAATCCCTTTTTTCCCGGCAATTAAGGGCAGAATTGCAACGGCTCTCGTCATCTTATCTTCCAGAAATTCATCTTTTCCCAGCATTACCGTTATGTCCCCATATAAAAGACTTATCTGATAATTTTCATCAAATTCAATATGATCCGGTATCGTCTCGTTCTTCTGGAAAATCGTAGCAAGTGCAACAGCTGTATTCAGGACTGTTTTCCCCTTGATAGGAAGTTCCTCGTCTTTAATCACATGCTTCACGGAAATTCCGTCAAAATATGGAATTGTCTCATCCCTCTTCTTTGAGCTTTCTATAAAAATACCGTTTCTGTCAAAATAAATGTAGCTGTCAAGGTAGGGAATGCAGCCAACCGGCTTTTCTTCTTTTACGCTGATACAGATGGTATTTCTGTTTACCTGACTTACCACATATCCTTTCACAAAAGGAATATCCTCTGTCTCTCTTTTTGTATAAAGAAGAGGAGCAAGAACGGAATTTGATGCCAAGGGTCCGCGAAGTACCATCTTCCGCACTTCTTTTTCTGAATAATGGCTGCTTCCCATTACCTCCACTTCATCTACCTTAAAATAAGCAAAAAAGAAAATCAATCCTGCTGCCAGGAGACTTCCGAAAACTGCGCCCGCATATTTCCATGTTTTTTTACTGATTCTTTTTTTTCTGTAATTCGATGTTCTCATACCAAAAGTTTCCTCAATATTCTGTCAACGCCCCTCCAAGGGCATTTAAATCTTCACAAATGTGTTCATATCCCCGCTCAATAAAAGAACAGCCCTCTACACAGGAAGTCCCCTTACATGCAAGAGCTGCAAGAATGAGAGCCGCTCCTCCCCGAAGCTCTTCCGCCTTTACCGTACTGCCTGTAAGAGGAAAACCGCCGTCAATGAAAGCGTCTCTTTCCCGGATTTGTATATGTGCTCCCATATGCCTCATTTCTTCCGCCGCTTTATACCGTGCTTCAAATATAGTTTCTCTGATATGGCTTTTTCCGGAAACTGTGAGAAGAACTGCCATAAGCGGAGACTGAAGGTCTGTGGGAAAACCGGGATAAACGCCTGTTTCCACATAATCAGCAGGAGCGTGAATCCCCCCTGCATCCACCACCAGTTTACCACTGTTTACTTTGTATTGTCCACCTATTTTCCTGTATACCGCAAGAAAAGCGTCAAGCTCCCCCTCCGGCGGATTCAGGATCTCAATTTTTCCTCTTGTTGCAGCAGCAGCGCAGATATACGTTCCGGCTACAATACGATCTGGCGGAACCTGCATATCTCCTCCCTTTAAACAAGATACGCCGTCTATAATAATTACGCCTTTTTCCTCACCGGAAATCCTGGCGCCCATTTTCCTTAAATAATGACAGAGCCAGAGTATTTCCGGCTCTTCTGCACAGTTTTTTATTATTGTTCTTCCCCTTGCCGTGACAGCAGATAAAATCCCCTGCTCCGTCGCGCCTACGCTTTTTGCGGAAAAAGAAATTTCTCCTCCTTCAAGCTCCCGGCACTCTGCCTCAACAAAGTTTTCTTCCTCCCGTATTTCTGCACCAAGGCAGCGAAGCGCATATAAATGCAGGTCTATAGGGCGATTTCCAATGACGCATCCTCCCGGATAACCAATTTTTCCCCTTTTGTTTCTTGCAGTGACAGCTCCCAGAAGAATGACGGAAGAACGCATTTTACAAGTATCTTCAGAAGAAATCTCCTGTCCCTCACACTGGCTGCAGTCAAGATACAAGTTATGTCCTTCCCACCAGGTTTTGGCTCCCAGCTTTTTAAGAATTTCTTCCATGCAGAAAACGTCCGCAATTTTAGGACACCCTCTCAGTACACTGACTCCCCTGTACAAAAGCGATGCCGCCATCATGGGCAGCGCCGCATTTTTGGAACCCTGAATCTGGACAGAGCCCTTAAGCTTTCTTCCCCCTTCAATATAAATACGCTTCAAGCTGTTCACTCCCAAAGGGCATCTTACTTCTTATTGTATGCAGAAGAATCTCCTTTGTGACTGGATACACTGAGTGCAAGCCCCATTTCTCCCAAAAGAAACACAACAGAGGTTCCTCCGTAACTTACAAAGGGAAGGGTAATCCCTGTATTGGGAATGGTATTTGTGACAACTGCAATATTTAAAATTACCTGAACCGCCATATGCGCCATAATTCCCGCTGTTAAAAGAGCCCCTAAAAGATCACGACTGTGCGTGGAGATCACACAAAGTCTCCACAAAAGAAGCATAAACACAAAAATCAAAAGAGACGCGCCAAAAAGTCCCAGTTCCTCGCATATCACAGAAAAAATCATATCATTCTGCGCCTCCGGAACAAATCCAAGCTTCTGAATGCTGCTTCCAAGCCCTCTGCCAAAAAGACCTCCGCTTCCAATCGCATAAAGTCCCTGTATGGTCTGAAAACCTTTTTCATATTTCTCCGGATTTCTCCAGATAGCAAGGCGCTCCAGACGGTAGCTTTCCGCTGCAAGAAATACTGCTACAAACCCAAAACCTGCCGCACCAATTCCGACAAAAGGAAGATATCTGGGATTCGATACAAAAATCAGCACTACACCAATCCCCAGAATGATCACTGCCGTACTTAAATTGTTGCTTCCCACAAGCCCCACAATAGGCAGAAGCGTTGCCATTGTCCTGCACATAAACAAAATATTTCCTGTGCTCTTCCTGCTTTTTTCTATCTGCCAGCCAAGAAAGAGAATCACCGCCACCTTTGCAAACTCGGAAGGCTGAAAAGAGAGCGGTCCAAGATTCAGCCACCGTTTGGAACCGTTGATTTCCTGCCCCACAAGAAGCACTGCTGTAGAAAGTACAATAGACAGAAAGTATGACGCCGGTGCCATTTTTGCGAGAATATGGTAATCCATCTGCGATACAAAATACATTGCCATAAGTCCAAGCGCTGTGGCAAAAAGCTGCTTTTTAAAATAATAGGCAGAGTCGCCAAAACGCACTCTGCCATTATATTCACTGGCGGAAAAAAGCATAACAAGTCCAAATACAACGAGAATCAGTACAAGTACAAGAAGAATCACATCTATCTGTCCTTCCTGCCGCTTTCCCTTTTCTGACATGATTTCCTCCGACTTACGCTTTATTTAAGCATATGAATTTCAGCCCCGGAAATATGACTGCTCCCTTTCCGCTTATCTCTGTTTACTTTTAAAGCTCAGACACATACTTTTTAAACATATCGCCTCTCTGCTCGTAATTATCAAACTGTCCCCAGCTTGCACAGGCAGGAGAAAGAAGAACGGCTTCCCCTTCTTTTGCGTGTTCTGCACAATAATCTACCGCTTCCTGAAGATTTTCAAGAAGAACAATGTCTGTAAAACCAAGACGCTCTGCCGCCGCCTTAATCTTCTCTTTTGTCTGCCCGATAAGAACAAGGCAGCGCACCTTTCCGTCAAATGCCTGAATCCACTCATCATAGCTGGATTCTTTATCGTATCCGCCTCCGATCAGATAAGTGGGACGGTTCATCGCCTGAATGCCTTTTATAGCTGCGTCCGGATTTGTCCCCTTGGAATCGTTATAATACACAACACCGTTTTTCTCTGTGACATACTCGATTCTGTGCTCCACCGCAGTAAACTCACAGACGCTCTTTCGGATACTTTCCATATCTACGCCTGCATAATATGCCATAGCCACTGCTGCCATTACATTTTCGTAATTATGCTGTCCGAGAAGTTTTAATTCTCCCGTCTTTACAACGGGGATTTTTGCTGTCTCTGTGGCAAGCACAATGGTATCACCTTCCAGATAAATGCCTTTTTCCAGAGCACGGACACTGGAAAAATACACTACTTTCGGGATTGCCGTCTCTCCGAATTTTCTAAGTACCTCATCCTCATAATTCAGAACACAAACATCTTCTCCTGTCTGATTTTTTGTGATCAGCTCTTTTACCCGTATGTATTCTTCCATTGTATGATGGCGATTTAAATGATCCTCTGTAATATTTAATACAGCGCTGACCTCCGGGGCAAATTCCTCGATTGTCTCAAGCTGAAAGCTGCTGATTTCTGCGACAGTCACACTGTTTTCCTGCATTTCCCGTGCCTTCGATGTGTAAGGTGTCCCTATGTTTCCCACCACAAATACGGAAGGACAGGCATCTTTCATAATCTTACCGAGAAGGGCTGTTGTCGTTGTTTTTCCGTTTGTTCCTGTAATTGCAAGAACGCGTCCTTTTCCGGTGCGATAAGCCAGCTCCACCTCGCCCCATACAGGCAGCCCCATCTCGTAAAAGCGCTTTACAAGAGGAATATCCGTAGGAACCCCTGGGCTTAACACAACAAGGTCAAGGCTCTCCAGCACTTCTTCCGGAAGCTCTCCCGCATAAAAATCCACAGGGTATGTTCCTGCTGTTTTTCCGAGAACCTGTTCTCTGTCTGTCTTTTCATTTCCGTCATAAATAACAGGTCTTGCCCCTTCTGCCCCCAGAAGGTCGGCTGCTCCGATTCCACTTTTTCCGGAACCGAACACAAGAACCTTTTTATCCTTTAAATCCATATTGTTTCCCCCTTAAAGAGCCAGAAATGCAATCAGGCACAGAATCGCCGTCACTACAGAAAATACAGCTACAATTCTTGTCTCTGACCAGCCGCAAAGCTCAAAATGATGATGAATAGGCGCCATTTTAAAGAAGCGCTTGCCATGAGTCGCCTTGAAATATGTAACCTGAATCATAACAGAAAGTACTTCCACTACATAAATCAGACCCACGATCAGAAGGAAAAGCGGCATCTGCATCATATAGGCTGCGCCCGCCACAAATCCGCCAAGAGCGAGAGAGCCGGTGTCTCCCATAAATACCTTTGCAGGATATACGTTAAACAGAAGGAATCCCATAAGTCCGCCTACCACTGCACAGGTAATCGGTTCAATCCCAGATTTCAGTCCGAGAGATACAACTGTAAAAAATACGGCTACAATCAAAGTAACACTGGACGCAAGACCGTCAAGACCGTCTGTAAAGTTTACACCGTTTACTGTTCCGATAACAGCGAAAAACAGAATCGGCACAGCAAGCCAGCCTGCATTCAGATAATGTCCGCTCCAGAACGGAATCCGCATGGTAAGAGAAATATCTGTATAATTTACAATATAAAATGCAAAGATTCCCGTAACTACTATCTGGAGAAGAAATTTCTGCCAGGGAAGAAGACCGTCTGAACGTTTTAACACAACCTTCAGATAATCGTCAAGAAAACCGATAATACCAAAACCAAGTGTTAAAAACAGAACAGGGATAATCTTCGGATAATCTTTAATATAAAACAGACAGGTCACTACTGTCGCAATTAAAAAGATGACTCCTCCCATTGTAGGAGTGCCCGCTTTTTTCAGATGGGACTGTACGCCCTCTACTCTCTCTGTCTGTCCCATTTTCAGCCTTCTGAGAAAAGGAATCACAACAGGACCCAGCACAACGCTGACTGCAAAAGCGATCAGCACAGGAATTACAATATCAAACTCCATTCTCACACCTCATTTAATTCTTTCGTTTTTTATTTTTATTGCTCTTGAAACACTTTCTAGTATAAGGCTTTTTTGCTTATTTATCAACCCTCTTTGGCTGTCTTCTCCTCCTCTTGCGGCTCTGTTTTTTCAATTCCCATATATGGCAGCACATTTTCAAAAATGCTTCGAATCACCGGCGCCGCTATAGTCCCTCCATAATAAATGCCCTGAGGATTGTGAATGATACAAAGCCCCAGAATCTGCGGATTTTCTGCCGGAGCAAATCCCAGAAAAGACGAGATATACCTGTTTGCGCTTCGCGGAAGCGTCTGGGATGTAGCTGTCTTTCCTCCTATAGAATAACCTTCTATTTTTGCGTTTTTTCCGGAACCTTCTGAAACGACAGTTTCCAGAATTCTCCGCACTGTCTCCGAAGTTTCCTGCGATACAATTCTTTTTTCCGGAGGGTATTCTATTTTCTGTGCCTTTGTCCCGTCGCTGCTTCTCACAGTAACCCCAAAATGAGGCGTTACTCTGTTTCCCCCGTTAATAAGCCCGCTTACCGTTGACGCAAGCTGAATGGGCGTAATCTGAAAAGACTGCCCGAACGCAACAGTGGCAAGCTCCACCTCACCCATATTTTCCATTTTGTGCATAATCGTTCCTGCCTCTCCCGGAAGATCCACTCCTGTTTTTTCCATCAGTCCAAACTGCCGGAAATATTTATAATAATTCTCCACTCCAAGGCGAAGCCCTACCTCTATAAAAACAGGATTACAGGAATTCTGCGCCCCCTGCACAAAAGTTTCCGCACCGTGCCCCGTTCTTCTGGCACATCGGATTCTTCTGTCCTCCACAATTTTATAACCAGGGCAGAAAAAATGGTCGTCTGCAGATACTACGCCTTCCTCAAGTCCTGCGGACATGGTGATAATTTTAAAAGTAGAGCCCGGCTCATACGTATCATTTAAACAGGGATTTCTCCACATCCGATTCAGTAAATCCTGCTTCTTTTCCCCCGTAACCCCAGATGTATTCTCTCCTGTATTCAGCTTAAAAGGCTCGTTTAAATCAAATTCCGGCACATTAACGCAGGCATAAATCTCTCCGTTTTGAGGATTCATAAGCAAAATAGAAACTCGCTCCGCCTGCTTTTCCTCCATTACCTTTAAGGCTGCCTGCTGTACATATTCCTGAACGCTGGCATCAAGGCTGATCTGCAGGTCATTTCCAGGAACCGGCATCTCTCTGCCCTCTCCCATTTCCTTAAGCTCCACTCCCCTTGCGTCTGTTGTAGTCAGGATTTTTCCCGGCTCTCCTTTTAAAACATCCTCATATTTTACCTCAAGCCCTATAATCCCCTGATTATCTCCCCCTGTAAAACCAAGAACTTTTGAGGCAAGAGAGCCGTACGGATAATATCTTTTATAATCTTCATCGACTTTTACACCGGAAAGTCCGTACTCCCGAATGGCATCTCCCGTCTCCTTCTCCACATTTGTCTTAATACGCTCGATAGACGAAACCTTTTCTACTCGTCTCCGTACATCCTTCTCCTTCATTTTCAGTTCCTTTGAAAGCACAGAAATCACCTTTTCCGGTTCTTTTATCTGGCTGTGTATGACCGAAACAGTACAAACCGGCCTATTATCTGCCAGTATCTTTCCATTTGCATCCAGTATGCGTCCTCTTGCTGCCTTGATATCTCTTTCTCTCTCGTGAAGATCCTGTGCCTTTTCATAATAGTAATCTGAGCGAAATCCCATCAGGTATACAAGCCTTCCTATAAGTCCTGCCATAATAAAAAAGCAGACAGAAAATACAAGCCACACTTTTTTTCTATGGAACGTCCTGTTTCTTTTCATAAAACAAAAACCCCGGCAGAGATTATCATTTTAATATATGACTTTTCTCTGTCAGGGTATTCATTTATTCCAGGCCTGCCTCCTCATTGGTAAGACCTTCGCTTTCCATATCGTTTCCTTCCACAGGCTCCGAATCGTCTTCCAGAGGTCCTGGCGCTCCTGCATTTGACACACCGTCTAAAATGCCGTCTCCCTCTGTATTTCCATAACTTCCCAGATTTTCAGATTTTATATATTCTCCATTTTCATTCACCTGGTAGCTGCCGTCCTCATTGAGAAGATAGCCGTTTTCGTCAATGCGGTTTCCATCCCAGTCAATGAGATTCCCCTTATCATCTACAAGATTTCCATTTTCGTCCACATTACTTCCAACCGGATTTTTCAGATAACCGGCAAATCCTTCCCACAGCTCTGTCTGTGGAACCGTTCCGTCCGTAATTTCGTCTGGAGCAATATTCAGATAAGGCAGCAGTTCTGACAGAATTCCCTGGGCAATATACTGCGGATAGCGGCTTGTCGCCTGATCCTCTGCATTCGGCTCGTCCACCACTACGTAAATGACAACCTCCGGCTCCTCCACCGGTGCAAAACCAATGAAGGAAACGAGATATTTTCCATTTCCACGGGGGAATTTTTCTGCTGTACCTGTTTTACCGCCTGAACTGTATCCCTGTACTTTGGAATAGTGGCTCGTACCCTGCTGTACACTGAGTTCCATATAGCTTCTGATATCAGCAGAGATATTAGAAGAAATGGTCTGTTTTAAAAGAGTAGGTGAAAAAGTTTTTACAATTCCGCCATTTGCATCTTTGATTTTTGTCACAAGATGGGGCTGATAATAATATCCTCCGTTTATAACGGAGCAAAGAGCATTAATCTCCTGTATCATCGTACAGGTATAACCCTGTCCGAAAGCGGAACAGGCAAGCTCAGTCTCTCCCATAGTATCTTCTGTATGAATAATACCGGAGCCTTCATTTGGAAGATCGATGCCTGTTCTTGCTCCGAAGTTAAAAAGACTCTGCGCTTTAATAAACTGCTCGCTTCCCATTTTTGCCCCAATCTGCATCATACCGTCATTACAGGAGTTGGCAATAACTTCTCCAAGAGTCTCCGTTCCGTGAGCATCCGGATAAACGGCACACTTAATCGGCGTTTCTCCATTTGCGCCAAAAATCTCAAGACCGTCACATAAAAATGTATCTGACTCAGAAATTTTTCCTTTTTCCAGAGCTCCTGCCATTACAATGGGCTTAACAACAGAACCGGGTTCAAATGCATCCGTGACACAGTAGTTGCTCCACATTCCGTTTAAAGCTTCCACCGTCTGTTCGTCATTCATCGCCTTAATCTCTTCTTTGGAGTACACACCTGATAAATCTCTCGGGTTATTCAGATCATACCTGTCTCCTCCGTCCATAGCGATAATTTCTCCTGTGGAAGGATCTTCCACAATGACTCCAACGTGCTTTGCACCCATTTTTTCATTGAATGCGTTGACGTATTTCTCCACAATCTGCTGTGCGCCAATATCAAGGGACGTCTCGATGCTCCTGCCGTTTACAGGCTCTATAATCGTCTGTTCTACGTCAGCATTGTTGTTAAAATATCCGTACTGTCTTCCATCAGCTCCCATCAGGGTGCTGTTATAATAGCTTTCCAGTCCTATATCTGCCACATCTCTTGAAAGTGTGAAACCGATAGTATCGCAGGCAGATTCATTAAAGGGGTAAATTCTCAAATAATCTTCCTCGAACCATACACCCTTTACATTGTTTCTCTCTTTTATCTCTGCCTTTGTAAGCCCGCTCTCTTCCACATCTTCCGGAATTTCTGTCGCTTCCTCAAAGGCCTTCTTTTCATCCATAGAAATCTGCTTTTTCAAAATCTGATACTGACTGTTTTTTGTATCCTCAGCAGAAAGTCTGGAACGTATTTCCTTCTCATCCAGTCCCAGAACATCCACTAGCGCCCGGACAGTCGGTTCTGTATATTCTTCTTGTTCATTTACTGCCTTACAGTCCAGAATTACATTGTAAACCTTATTGCTTGTAGCAAGAAGATTTCCGTTTCTGTCATAAATATCTCCTCTTCTTGCAGGAAGAACACGGTTTTCATATCTCTGCTGCGCCTGACTTAAGACCTGCTTTTTGTATTTGCTCCCGCTCGTCGCATTAATATAGGTAATTCTTGCTGTCAAAGCGACTAAAGCCAGCAACACTGCACAAAACAGCATTACCAGCTTTTTTCTCATAACCAGATTAATTTTTCGGGTTGGTTTCCTTCTTTTTTTTCCTGTCGTAGCCAATCAATCACCTGCCTAATTTGTGTTTGGAATATCCTGATACTGTCTTACATAGCTGTTTCCTTCTGTTGTATATGTCATTACCTGTTCTTTCGTGGGATAGCTCATACCAAGGCGTCCAATTGCAATTTTTCGAATAGTATCCAGGTCAACATTCGAGGTTACCTGACTATAATATGCGTCGTTATCTTCTTTAAGCTGAGTAAGTTCCGATTCCAGAACAGCAACCTCCTTCATGCTGGCAGTAATCTCCGCCTTGAGCTGAAGATAGTGAATACAGAAAAAAAGAATTGCCGCGGAAACAGCCACTATAAATATCACATAGCCTTTCCCCATTCCCATTGCGCGCTCTCTGTTTTTCTGCGTTGCCCTGCTGACTTCTCTGTAGCTTTCCGGACGCGCAGTTTTTTGCCGGGCTGCTCTCGCCCTTCTGACTGCTTCCTGTCTCTGCCTGTCCGGATAATTCCTTACAGGTTCTTCTGCAAGTCTTCTTACTGCGCTGCCCTCTACATAGATTCTTCCTGCGTTCCCGGCACTGTTCCGTCTTCTTCTGGCTGTCTCTGCTTGGTTTGTATTCGCCATTTTGTACTGCCCCTTTTATATCTTTCTTTCAAAAATCCGAAGCTTTGCGCTCTTGGAACGAGGGTTTTCCTCCATTTCCTCTTCTCCTGGAAGAATTGGTTTTCTGGTGATTACACGGCCTTTCGACTTCTTACCACACACGCATACAGGAAATTCCGGCGGACAGGTACATGGGTTTTCATTTTTCCGGAAAATTGTCTTCACAATCCGGTCCTCCAGCGAATGGAAGGTAATGATACAAAGCCTGCCTCCGTCATCAAGCAAATCGATCATTCCGTCAAGAGAATCCCTGAGCACGTCCAGTTCTCTATTCAGCTCTATACGAATTGCCTGGAATGTCCTCTTTGCCGGGTGTCCTCCTGTTGCCTGCATCTTCATGGGTATTGCCCTTCTTATAATTTCTGTAAGCTGTCCTGTTGTCTCAATCGGGCCATTTTGTCTTGCCGCGACAATGTGTTTCGCAATATTCTTCGCAAATTTATCTTCGCCGTAATCACGAATGATACGGTATAATTCTTTTTCTTCGTAACCATTTACGATGTCCCCTGCCGTCTGGCTCTGTCTCTGGTCCATACGCATATCAAGGGGCGCGTCAGTACGGTAGGTAAAACCCCGCTCCTCATTATCAAGCTGATAAGAAGAAACACCCAAGTCCAGAAGGATGCCGTCTACTTTTGTGATACCGCGGGCGCGAAGTTCCTCTACCATGTAACAATAGTTGCTGCGAATGATCATCGCCTGTTCACAGGCAGCCAACCTTTCACTCGCAGCAACTATTGCGTCCTGGTCTTGATCTATGCCAATAAATCTCCCCTTGGCAGAAAGTTTCTTACATACCTCAAGGGCATGTCCCGCTCCTCCTAAAGTACCATCCACGTAGACACCGTCCGGCTTTACCTTTAAACCGTCTATGGTTTCTTTCAGTAATACAGATTTGTGTTTAAATTCCATCTCCGTCTCCTGTTGGATTAGACTCTACGCATTGCTTAAATGACGATACCCATATCCTGCATACTTTCTGCAATCTCATTCATATCGTCATAATCGCAGTTTTCGCTCCACTTATCTTTGCTCCAGACTTCGATTCTGTCCAAATTACCTGTCAGAACCACGTCCTTTTCCAGACCGGCAAACTCCCGCAATGTCTGCGGCACTAAAACTCTCCCCTGCCTGTCCAGTTCACACATGGCAGCGCCTGCAACAAAGAACCGTGAGAAGGTTCTTGCGTTTTTATTTGTAAGTGGCAAAGCTCGCAATTTCTGTTCAAAGGCTTTCCATTCATCTACAGGATAAATAAAAAGACAACCATCTAATCCTCTTGTGAGAACAAATTCTGTTCCCAGAAGCTCCCTGAATTTAGCAGGAATGATCAGACGCCCCTTCGCGTCTATTGTATGATTGTATTCTCCCATGAACATGTAAATCACCTACTCCCGGAAAATGTGATTCTCCCCTTCACATTTTCTTACAGGCGGAAATGATATATGACACCACTGGGTCCCCATTTGCCACCACTATTCTCCACTTTCTACCACTTATGTGATTATTCTAAACTATCCAAGGGGAAATTACAAGGGGAAATCCAAGTTTTTTTCGTTTTAAAAATTTTTCTTATAAAATCCACGCCCTATTAAACATACCAATATCGCTGGTACTGCCGCATACTGAAGTTATGTATCTTAAAAAGTGCAGGTCTTACGGGATACCTCCTGTAAGCCTGCACTTTTTTATTCTTTCTCTGTTTTTTCTTCCGGATTTTCTTCCTGTATATCCCCGTCTTCATTCCTGTCATTGTCTCCGGGAATTTCATCTTTGGAAGTTTCACATTCAGAAACTTCCTCTTTGGTCTCTTCAGACTCAGAAACTGTTTCTTCGAAATTATTCA
>UQJE01000058.1 GCA_900541345.1 uncultured Blautia sp. | reverse complement strand
TTCACACTGTCCCTGCAAGTTTTAAAAGTATTTCTTTTTTATTATCTTCCGGATTTTCCAGAACGTGAACAAGAAGCTTCTCAAGAATTCCCCCCAACTCTTTCCCCGGCGTATATCCTGCATCAATTAAATCCCTGCCTGTAAGAGCCATTGTTTTTAGGGAAATGCACTGTCCCCTGTCCAGAATTTCCTCATAAAGCGCTGACACAGCTGTTAAACGTGCAAGCTTTTCTTCCCGTCTATATGCACTCTGCGCCAAAATATCTGCTTTCTGCACTTCAAGATACAGAGGAAACAGTTCTTCTCCAATTAAGCTGATAGCTTTTCTCACGGAAACTGCCTCTCCTTTTGGGCGAAAATCATGCCATTTAATAAGCGAACGTACCTTTCGAATGGTATCGTTATCCATCTTCAGTCTCCTTAAAATAGAAACTGCCATCTTTTCCCCTTCCGGTCCGTGGGTTTTAAAATGGTCTCTTCCATTTTCATCTGTGCGCTTCACAACCGGCTTCCCAAAATCATGAAGGAGCATCGTAAGACGAAGCACCTTATCTGCCCGGATATTTAAAAGACTCTGAAGTGTGTGTTCCCCTACATTATAACAATGGTGCGGTGTATTCTGTTCTGTTTCCATACATCGGTCAAATTCCGGAAGGATTTCCTTTGTAATTCCCGCCTCATATGCAGTCCGAAGGTAATCCGGATGAGGAGATACAAGGAGTTTTAAAAGCTCAACCTGTATTCGCTCTGCACTTACATATTTTAAGTTTGGAGCAAGTACAGAAATTGCTTTTAGCGTCTCCCCTTCAATGGAAAATCCAAGCTGTGCCGAAAAACGAACAGCTCTCAAGATCCTGAGTGCATCTTCTGTAAAACGCTCCAGAGGATTTCCCACACAGCGGATAATCCGGTTTTCCATATCCTGTACGCCGCCGAATAAATCTACCAGCCCTCTTTTTGGATTGTACGCCATTGCATTAATCGTAAAGTCCCGGCGTTTTAAATCTTCCTCAAGACTTGCCGTAAAAGAAACTTCTTTGGGATGTCTGCCGTCCTCATACTCTCCGTCTACCCTGTATGTAGTAACTTCAAATCCTTCTTTATCAAGCATTACCGTTACCGTTCCGTGAATAAGCCCGGTATCTACCGTTCGTCGAAACAGGGCTTTTACCTCCTCCGGCTTTGCCGAAGTGGTAATATCCCAGTCATCGGGAGAACGTCCGAGAATGGAATCCCGGACGCAGCCGCCCACCACATATGCCTCGTATCCTGCTTCTTCCAGTGTATGCAGTATGATTTCCGCTTTTTCCGGGATTCTTAACTCCATGTCCATTCCTTCTTCCAATTAATATGCTCTTCCCCAGTATACCATCTTTTTCGCCGGTTTGCCGCAGCATACGCAGACATCGCTTAACTGCTCCTGCTCAAACGGCATACATCTTGAAGTTGCCTGCACGTCTTCTTTAATCTTATCTTCACATTCCTGGCAGCCGCACCACATTGCTTTTACAAAACCAGGCTTGTTGTTGATTGTTTCTTTGAACTCTTCGTAATTTGTTGCCACATATGTGTGTGCATCTCTGTGTGCGCGAGCTCTTTCCAGCATCTCATGCTGCATAGTATCCAGAACCTCTGCTACTTTCTCTGTAAGCTCTTCAAATTTCACTACATATTTTTCTCTTGTATCACGGCGGCAGATAACAGCCTGTCCCTGTTCAATATCTTTCGGACCACATTCAATACGAACCGGAATACCGCGCATTTCCTGCTCTGCAAACTTAAATCCAGGGCTCTTGTCTGTGTCGTCTACTTTTACGCGGACTCCTGCTGCTTTCAGAGCTGCAAACATCTCGTCAGCTTTTTCAAGAACGCCCTCTTTTCTCTGCTGGATAGGAATGATCACAGCCTGTACCGGAGCAATTCTCGGCGGAAGTACAAGACCGCTGTTGTCTCCATGTACCATGATAATGGCACCGATCATTCTTGTTGTCATACCCCAGGAAGTCTGGTGCACGTACTGTAATTTATTTTCTTTGTCTGTATACTGAATGCCAAATGCTTTTGCAAATCCATCACCAAAGTTATGGCTTGTTCCGGACTGCAGCGCTTTTCCATCGTGCATCAGAGACTCGATTGTATAAGTAGCCTCTGCACCTGCAAATTTCTCTTTGTCTGTTTTCTGTCCTTTTACAACCGGAATTGCAAGTACCTGCTCACAGAAATCCGCATATACGTTTAACATCTGAATGGTACGCTCTTCTGCTTCCTCTGCTGTTGCATGCGCCGTATGTCCTTCCTGCCATAAGAACTCACGGGAGCGGAGGAACGGACGTGTTGTCTTTTCCCAGCGCACAACAGAACACCACTGATTATATACTTTCGGAAGATCTCTGTGAGACTGGATTTCTTTTGCATAGAAATCACAGAACAGAGTCTCAGATGTAGGACGTACGCAGAGACGCTCCTGAAGCGGGTCAAGACCTCCATGTGTCACCCATGCAACCTCCGGAGCAAAACCTTCTACATGATCTTTTTCTTTCTGTAAAAGAGATTCCGGAATGAACATCGGCATATATACGTTCTGTACTCCTGTCTCTTTGAATCGTTTGTCAAGTTCATTTTGAATATTTTCCCAGATTGCGTAACCTGCCGGTTTGATTACCATGCAGCCTTTTACGCTTGTGTAATCACACAGCTCTGCTTTTTTTACAACGTCTGTGTACCACTGCGCGAAATCATCTTCCATAGAAGTGATCGCTTCTACCAGTTTTTTGTCTTTTGCCATAGTTATTCTCCTTTTTGTTGTTAAATTTAAGGACGCTTCTTTATTTAAGTATAAAAAAAGAAGCCTAATCCCTGAAAAGGGACCGAAAGGCTTCGGCGGTACCACCCTAATTAGCAGGCATTTTCATATCTGCTCTCTCATCAATTCCGTTAACGCCGGTTATACGCCGCACTTCAATTATGCGGGGCTCCGAGGCCGGTTCCACAGCTCACGCACAGAATCCTTCCACCACAGCGCAGGTTTCTGCCGCCGGGATTCCTCTCTGGGATTGCTCCCTGTGTACTATTCTCTTCATCGCCATAATTATTTACTGAGGTTATTGTATTCGAAAAAGATGAGAGTGTCAAGGGGGAGAAAGGAATTTCTACCATTGCGCTTCGCAGACAATAACAACCTATTTCTTCATGTGATTTTTTATCTATTCATAAAATTTTTCTTGACAAATAACAGTTTTACTTATATCATAACTTACAAGAAACGAAGTTTACTACCGTACAGCTATTGCTCATGCGGCTCGCTCGTTTCTTTTTTTGTTCTTACCAGATCATAAAGATACAGTTTTCCATCTGCATCACATCTTACAAGCATTCTCGTTGAAAAAATATTATATCGCTCCAGATTTCCGTCTGCATCATATACCGGTATTCCAAATTTTGTATTATAACGATACCAACCCAATTTTGCTTTTTCTCCATGCTTATTATTATAATCGGGATACTGTGCTTTTTCTGTTGCAATTTGAATCAGTTCACCAATAGCAGATGTCATATTTGCTTTTGCCTTCGTATTTGCACCCTTTAATCTTTTTGTATCATTTGAATGACTGAATTCATCTGGAAAATCTGAACCAATATATATTTTTTCTGAAGTTTCTGTTATCTCAAAATATTTTCCAATATACTCTTTGAGGTATTTTTCCACTTTGTTCCAGTCAATTCCTCGTCTTGATTGAAACCGTATATCATTGATAATAACTATTGGAGAACCTTCCAATTCTATTATATCAACACTTTTATTCATTCCCCTTGTCCCTTCCTTATGCACTTCCATATCCCATTTCATGCTAAATACTATTTTTGACAATCTTTTCTTAAATAGATTATCACATATTCTTTTGACCTGCAATCATATGTTCGATTTTTATCATAAAGAATCCATCGAAACGGAAAAAGTAACGAGAGCACCCACATTGCGGATGCTCTCAAACCATTTCCTACATCATCTTCAATTCTTCTACAATATTATTCTTCCGTATGCGGCACATTGCGTATATCATAGATGCAAATACTACAAGAAAAACACCAGCTATGGCCGTGATGAGAGCGCCCCATGGAATCACAAAACCTGCATCCGCTCCAATACCAATCACTTTACAGATAACATAACTTACCATTACTGTAAGTATTATCCCGTACAAAACAGATTTGCTGCCATATATCAGACATTCATAATAAAGCATTCTGTTAAAGCCTTTTGGCGACATTCCCATAGAACGGAGCATTGCAAACTCCTTTCTTCTGAGCATAAAATTTGTGGAAATAGTATTGAATACATTCGCCACTGCAATCAGGGAGATAAGTATGATAAATCCATACGTCAATATCTGCACCGCCATCATAGTGTTTCTGTCCTGCTGATAGAGCGCATGCAGATCTGTCACATTTTCCGACTGGATTCCCTGCTCTTTCAGCTCTTTCTCGAGCGTTTCACTAACCACTCCCGGATTTTCACATTTTATATTATAAGTCTTTATAGGATCAGTCCGTAAGAAATATTCCGAAAAATCCTGATACATACTTTCTGACATAAAAAGAGCAAAATCTGTGTTTCTGATTCCCATTTTTTCAGGAAGTTTTTCAACTGCATCCCCTAAAATAATTTCTCCCTGCGGTTCGAATATTTCTTTTTCCGCTTCTCCACTTGTCGTAATCCAGCCAAGCTCTGCTCTTTTTTCTCCTTTTTCCTGAAAATAATCCTGCGTTTCATAGCGTTGGGTGGAAGAGTTGTATGTATGCTCGTTTTCCGTGTAAAGAAATCTTGGTACTTCTGTATTTTTATAAGCAGAAAGGGAAATCCCTTCTTTTTTTGCCATCTCTTCAAACACTTCATTCGGAAGAATAACTGTTTCCGCTGAAATTACTGTGTAATTTTCATCAGTCATCACTTCCCTGCCCTCGAAAACAGAACCGAGTATCTCCGACGGTACCTGCATCATAAGATATAATTTTTCGTAAGAAAAAATCTCTTCTATTCCTTCTGTTTTCTCTAAAATTTTATCCGCTTTTTCTGCATCTTTATCCGGTTGATAAATAACACATTCCACATCTGCTGCCGGGACATCCATTACAAAAGAACCGGTTTCTATCAGATAAATCTGAAACAACGCTGCTGTTGTAAAAAGAAGAATACTAATGCTTAACGAAACAATGGTTGTTCTGTATTTCTTTCTGTCACGCTTATAATTCTTATCTGCCATCATTCCCGGAAGACCGAATATTTTAAACACCCAGCCTCCTGTTTTTACTTCTCCCGGACGGATTTTTATATCTTCACTGGCGCGTATGGCTTCCATTGGAGACAGACGTTTGATTCGTCTTGACGGAATCCATACGGATATGAATACTGTAAAAAATGCTACTGCAATTGAGAGAAGAACTGCTCCTGCATTTACTACAAGAGGAATCTCCTTGCTTTTCCCGTAAAGCCACTGGGAAAGTCCTTCTTCAATAAAATGAAGGGTGATACCGATTCCTGCAATACCGGAAAGCACTCCAAAAGGAATCCCGATAAGGCTGACCATAAACGCCTCATATCTCATAGACTGACGAAGCTGCTTTTTCGTTGCTCCAAGAGACGAAAGAAGACCAAACTGCGTACTTCTCTCTCTTAAAGAAATAGAAAAAGCATTGTAAATCAAAAGTACTGAGCCAGTCATAATGACAGCTGTAAGAATCAGGAGAAGCCCTGTATATACCGTGAAGAATCGATCATTATCCACAACTCCATACCATTGAAGCAGACTCTCATGTGTCACAGAGCCGTACCCTCCAAACACTTCCTTCTGAAAATCATAGGTTTTCTTTATATCTTTTAATTCTACATAGAGATCCGTATAACTTCCCGTCTCATTTCCGGGGCCTGCATATACTTCATATCCGGGAGCTCCAATAGAAGTTACAAGGCTGGAATAATCATAGATTCCCACTACCGTAAACTCCCGTTTTTCTTTTGGAACAAAGCTTTCCTCTGCCTTTGTTTCCGTTCCCATATAGCTGTTGCTCTGACTCAGACGCTCCCCTTTATATTCACGTTCTCCAAGTTCCAGGGGAAGAGTATCTCCTATTAAAATCTGATTCCCCTCCTCCAGATTGGCATTCAAATAGTCAGGAATAATCACTTCATTCTGCTTCTCCGGAAACTTTCCTTCCTTCAACGCAACCGGAAGCATACTCCTTGTATTTTCTGAAAAAGACTGTACATAAAGATAAGGCATCATAGGCGATAGAAGATGTTCATAACGCGCATATCCAAGCTCTGCCACTTTTGTACTATTTACTACTTCCGCCTGTTTTTCAGCTTTTTCCGCCTCCTTCACAGGAAGAGATAGACCTGCCACATGCCAGCTTCCATCCTGTTCTTTTGTATACTCAATAAAAAAATTTTGAAAAGTTCCTCCCAGCGTGGCAACTGCCGTGATCATTGCAGTGGAAAGAATCACACCGATAATCGTAACGATTGTTCTCGTCTTATTTTCCTTCATGGTTCTTGCGGTAATTCGTGCGAAAATATTCATCGAATCACCTCATCTCTTATGATTCTTCCATCTTCCAGCGCAAGAATTCTGTCTGCCTGAAGCGCAATATTTTCATCATGGGTAATCACGATTACTGTCTGGTGATACGTCTTATTGGAATATCGCAAAAGCTCCATAATCTCCCGGCTGTTTTCCGAATCCAGATTCCCTGTGGGCTCATCTGCCAGAAGAAGGGATGGTGCGTTAAGAAGCGCCCGCCCTATGGATACCCTTTGCTGCTGTCCTCCGGAAAGCTGATTGGGAAGGTGTTTTTCCCTGTCTTTTAATTTTAAAAGCTCAAGAAGCTCTGAAAGCCGCTTTTCATTTACCTTTCGTCCATCCATTAAAACAGGAATCGTCATATTTTCCCGTACATTTAAGACAGGAATCAGATTATAAAACTGATAAATCAATCCCACCTGTCTTCTTCGAAATATGGCAAGCTCCTCTTCTTTCTGTGCGTATACGTCAATCCCACCCACAAAAACCTTACCGGAAGTAGGTCGGTCTACTCCCCCGATAAGGTGCATCAAGGTGGATTTTCCGGAACCGGATGAACCTACGATTGCCACAAATTCTCCCTGCTTTACAGACAAAGACACCTCGTCAAGCGCCACAACTGCATTGTCCCCCTGCCCGTATATTTTTTTTAATTTTTCCACACGTAATATTTCCATAATATTCTCCTTTCTATCCGGTTATCTGCGGCCTTCTTCTGCGAAGGTCTGTATCTCCGCTGGAGATAGAAATATTGTAAAAAACGGACGTGACACAGCCGTGACTTTTTTATAACAAATCTGTCACTTTACACAACTGTTTTATAAAAACGAATGACAAACTGTGCTCCCATTGGAGCCGCATTTTGCCCATAGATCACTGCATTTTCCTGTGATAAAATCGCACGGGACAGCGATAGTCCAATCCCAAAACTGTGATTTCCCGCATTTTGCCCTCTGTAAAACCGCTCGAACAAATGGGGAATATCTTCTTTTGGAATGCCCTGCCCGGAATCTGTGATTTTTATTTCTGTAAATAACGGGTTGTCATCCCAGTCAATGAGAAGTCTCCCTCCCTCCGGCGTATATTCCAGAGAATTTTTAATAACATTTCCAACAGCCTCCAAAGTCCAGTTGTAATCTCCCTGCACTTCCGTATTTCTGTCTCCGCTTACTTCCAGACTTTGCCCTCTGATGTCCATAGAAACAGCAAAAGGTTTCATAACCTCCTGAAAAAAAGAAGCCAAAACTATTTTCTGCGGTTTTAATACAATCGCTCCTGCATCCAGCTTAGAAAGGCGCAAAAGCGAAGTCACAAGCCACTGAATCCTGTCCAGCATCTGCTCCGCTTCCCTTAAAAGACTCTGACGGGAAGAACTGTCTCCTGTATTCTTTTTCATCCTCTCCACAAGAAGATTTAATGTAGTAAGCGGCGTACGAATCTGATGAGAAATATCTGCAAGCGAATCTGCAAGAGACATTTTTTCTTTTTCAAGAAGCTCTGTCTGCTCTTCCAGACGAAGAATCATTTTCTGCAGCTCATCACGGAGAATCTCTACATCTCCCTCACGAAAATGACGAAGCTCCACACCACCTCCCGCATGGAGAATTTCGTCCAACTGCTGGGACAGAAAACGGATTTCTTTATATCTTTTTTCTGCGAAAACAGTCTGAAAGATACACAAACCTGTTCCGGAAAACAGTACAAAAGCCCCTGCTTTTCTATCAAAAACAAAGGCTATAACCCCTGTGAAAATAAGAAAAAGGAGGCTTAAAAAAAGTTGATCTCGCACACTTTTATTTCGAAATATTCCCATTCTACGCCTCCATTTTATATCCCATTCCCCGAACAGTTTTAATAATTTCCGGTTTCTGCGGGTTTTCTTCTATCTTGTCACGAAGCCTTTTAATATACACCGTCAGCGTATTGTCATTTACATACTCCCCTGCAATATCCCATATATCCTCCAGAAGCTGATTTCTCGTAAGAATCTGTCCTCTGTTATTTAAAAACACAAGAAGCAGCCGATATTCCAGTGCAGATAGAAAAACCTCTTCTCCCAGTTTTCTGACTACTCCTTTTTCCATATCTATCGTAAGATTTCCTATTACTGTCGTCTGACTGCTTCTTCCTGCCCGCCTCAGTACGGAACGCATCCTTGATACAAGCTCCCGCGGACGAAACGGCTTGCTTATGTAATCATCTGCTCCCATATCAAGACCTGTCACTACAGAAAATTCATCTCCGAGAGCCGTAAGAAAAATAACAGGAAGATCATATTTTGCTTTGATCGCCGTACAGGCACTGTATCCGTTTCCCTCTGCCAGGGTTACATCGAGAAGAATCAGATCAAACCGGTTTTCCTCAAGCATCTGAAGAGCTTTTGCCTGCCCGTCAGACGCTTTTACCTGAAACCCTTCTTCCTTCAGATATGCAGTAAGATTTTCCACAATATCTATGTCATCCTCTATTAATAGCACTTTCGTCATATTCATCAGCAGTACCTTCTCCGTTCATTTAATCTCCCAAAAAGCATCTCTTTTACCCCTTTTACAAGATATTACTATTTTATCATGTTATGCGGGAGGGAACAAGGTAGGAAAACCTGTCGCAATACCTTATTTATGCTCCAATTTTTTTCAAAAACACATTCCTTTTAAACACCACATACGTCACAATATAGTACACAATGTAAATCCCCATAAAAAGAAGTATGCTTTTTCCAAAATATATTCCCGGAAACGAAGTAACAACTCCTGTTGTCCGCACAAAAAAACTGCTGAAGGTAAGAATCAGTTTTCCGCTTATCACAATGGCGAGAAAAGCCGGACAGAGATAGTACGCTGCAAGCTGAATTCGGATAATTTTACAGATTTCTTTCTGTTTCAATCCCATTTTCCCAAGTACATCATACCGGAATTTGTACTTTGCAGAATCACTTAACTGTTGCACAGAAAGAACCGTCACTGCCACACAGACAAATACAAGACCTATATAAAACATAGGCAGCATAACAGAAGCAAGAATAACCTTCACTTCCGGAATACAATTATCTCGTACAAGGTTCACGGCTGCATACACTACCATATTATCAGAACCGATACAACTGTTTCCTTCCGGGACTGGCGCTTCATGTCCTCCGAAGTCATCATTTTCTTCCTCTGTAAGATTATCAAGTCTCTTCTGTAAATCTGCCGGTGCTTTCCCTTTAAGATTGGCTGCCAGTTCTGCATAATAAGGCGTCATCCTCTCAAGAACCCGATCTGGAACAATAACCAGATAATCTCCTCCATTATGTCCGTCCTGTGAAAAAGCGTCCGTATAAAGTCCTCCAAAGGAAAGGAGATTCTCTTTATCTTTATCTGGAATTTTGAGGTCTTTTCCTATATTTTGCACGTCACTTTTCAGCCTGTCTTTTATCTGTACTGCGTATTCGTTTTCCTTAAGCAAAACTGGTTTATATCCCAACATTTCTCTTAAATGATTATAATCTGTAACTCCCATATATGTATCATATGTGCAATATGTGCCATCGTTTTTCAGCATATCTTCTATTTTTTCCATATCAGGAGAGCCGTCATTTTTCCGATACATACCTCCCCACTGCTGTAAATTCGTAAGAATCCAGGTATTTACCTGGTTATTTTCATCTGTATAAATACGATAGGCATATGTTTCTTCCAAATCCGCATATTTCTCAAGAATTTCTCTCTCATCTTCAAAATTATCTTCCGGATCTGTACTGTTTATCAGCACATCAAAGGGAAATTTCACGGGAAGTATCTTATCTTCATAATCACTAAAAATAAGAGCCAGGGAAGCTCCCATTAATGCCAGTGTAAAAAGAGCAGTAAGCGTCCCCATCGTAAACTGCATAGTGCGGATCTTTGATGCAAACTGCCGCAGAAGAAACAGATTCTGCCCTCTGTAAATCCCCTTTCCTTTTTTTCTGACATAGCAGGTAATCCAGGCAGATAATCCCATATAAAAAAGATAAATCGTAAGTACAAGTCCAATGATAAAAAGAATGATTTCCCCTGTGGAAGTCAGATGCGTAAATGCTGTCCAGAACAGCAGAATAAAAAGAACAGAGAGCGGAAAAAGAAATTTTTTAATTCCTTCATGCCCTTCTTTTATTTCCTCATTTTTCCTGGAACTTTCCATAAGGTCATGGATATTCATTTTCCGAAACCGTCTTTTACACCGGAAAAGTGCCAGAAAATAGCAGCCTCCATAACAGAGAACTGTCATAAGAATTGTCCATTTATCAAACGTAATATGCGGCATATATTCCATATATATCATAGCCGCCATAATGGACATAAGCACCTGAGAAAGAAGAATTCCCAACCCACAGCCAATAATAAGTGCCACACTTCCAAGGAGAAGATTTTCCCTTACATACAGCCTTGCAATCGTTCTTTTTTTCATTCCCAGCAGCATATAAATTCCAAATTCACTGTCTCTCTTTTCCATCATAAAGCGAACCATATAGTGAATCAGCCACGCCATAATAAGCACAATAAAAAAAGTGGCAAGCCCGATCATGATTGGCATGATTGCATCATCTTCCATTTTTCCCGTAAGTTCATTTTGGAAAATCAGACTGTTAAACGCATACATGAGAGCCGAAACTACTGTCATAGTCAGGATATATACGAGATAATCCTTTGCAGAACGTTTCATATTCCGATAAGCCAGTTTACCTAACATCTGCCATCTCACCCCCTGTCAAAGAAAGTACATCCTAAATTTCCTGCAAAAATACTTTTCTTTCTTTTTCTCCCCGCACAAGCTCATGAAAAATTTTTCCGTCCTTTAAAAACAGAATTCTGCTGCAATAGCTGGCGGAAAAAGCATCGTGTGTTACCATAAGGATCGTTGCTCCCATACTGCGATTCAGCCTTGTAAATGTTTCCAGAAGTACCTGTGAGGAATGAGAATCCAACGCTCCTGTCGGTTCGTCCGCAAGAAGAAGTTTTGGATTATTAATCATTGCTCTTCCACAGGCACACCTCTGTTTCTGTCCCCCTGACACCTGATAAGGGAACTTGTCTTTTATCTCCTCAATATCAAGAAGACGCATCATTTTTTTACATTTTTCCTGTATATTTTTCCTTTTTTCTCCCTGCAGAGTGAGTGCAAGTATCATATTTTCTTCCATAGTGAGCGTATCCAGAAGATTATATTCCTGAAAAACAAAACCAAGATTCTTTTTCCGGAATTCAGAAAGTCCATCCTCTGAAAGCTCCGTAATATCTGTTTTCCCATAATAAATATGACCTGCAGTCACACGGTCAATGGTTGCCAGCATATTTAAAAGTGTGGTTTTTCCGGAACCGGAAGGCCCCATAATTCCTACAAACTCTCCATTTTCCACCTGAAAACTTACACGATCCACTGCCTTTGTAATATTCGTACTGTTTCCATAATATTTCTCCACATCGCATACACGTATATTCTCCATATCTGTCCTCCTGTTTTGTCTATCCCTGTGTTTTACAGCTTTTATTCTAGCAGGATTTTCTCTTTGTTGTATAAAAATAGCTTAAAGTTATCTTACGTTTTTGAAAGATAACTTTAAGCGTCCTCTCTTGCAATATATGTACTGATTGGAAATTCCAGATAAATTTTCGTTCCCTGTCCGTATATGGAAGATGCAGAAATTCCTATTCCAAGTCTCGTACAGAGCTTTTTACAGAGATAAAGCCCCATACCTGTAGAGCGTTCATGGGTGCGTCCATTTGTTCCTGTAAATCCTTTTTCAAAAATCCTGGAAAGTTCTTCTTTTTTGATTCCTGTTCCATTGTCGGAAATAATAAGCACCGTTCCATTTTCTCTTTTCTCAGAAAAAATACGAAAAACGGGAGCTTCTTCATTTCTGTATTTTACACTGTTCAAAATCATCTGATTCAAAATAAAAACAATCCATTTTCTGTCTGTATAGGCAAAATCTTCACAGACTACCTCCGCCCGTATGCCGTTCTCAATAAGAAGAAAACGATTCTTTTCCAGCACCTCAAAAACAGCTTCTTTTAAATTGATTCTCTGAATTATATAGTCCTTATAAACATTTTCCGAACGTGCATAATAAAGAACCATATCCACATAATTTTCAATTTTCTGATTCTCAGTAATGATTTTCCGAAAGCTTTCACCTGCAAAATTTTCCTTGCTTCTTCCATTTTCACAGATAAGAGAAATCCCTGTAATGGGCGCCTTGATTTCGTGAACCCATCTTTCGATATATTCCTTATATTCTTCCTGCCGTTCCTGTACCTGCCTGATTTCCTCAATTACCGACTTATTGGATTTTCGGATAAATTCTCTGTATATTTTATCTTCCTGCCTCCAGGAATCCGGCATCAGTTCTCCCAGAAGATACCGTTTATCCGTATGCTCTAAAATCTCTTTCATCTCTTTAAAATAGCGTTTTCTGCCAACATAAGAAGTTAGGATATGCGCTGCCAGAATCAGAATCCACACGAGAAGAATAAGAGTACAATTCCCTCTGCCATATCCGGTCAAGCGAAGAAAACCATACAGACCTGTCATGCAGATACCTTGCAGTACCAACATAAGAATCCTGTCTTTTAGAAATTCCCCAAAACTCATATTCTGTATCCTACTCCTCTCTTAGTTTCTATAAAATCAGAAACTCCAAGAGTTTTCAATTTTTCACGGATTCTTGTAATATGTACGCTCAGGGTGTTGTCGTCAATGAAAATCTGATTTTCCCACAGATATTCAATCAAATCCATTCTTCCCACATAGCTTCCGCTGTTTTGAAACAGCATATGCAGAATTTTCATCTCGTTTTTTGTAAGTTCCACGCTTTTTTCTCTATAAAACAAACAGCATTTTGAAACATCAAGCATTACCTCTTTTCTTGTAAAGCTTGTTGCCTCTCTTATCCCTTTTGTACGTTTTAAAACAGCAGCGATTCTTGCAAGAAGGATAGGAACCTGATATGGTTTTGTAATATAATCGTCTGCGCCCCTCAAAATCCCTGTTAACTCATCCATAGAATCTGTCCTGCTTGTAAGAAAAATCACTGGCACTTCTGTTTTCCCCCGAAGCTGTGTGCAGATGTCAAAGCCGGAAATCCCCGGAAGATTCACATCAAGTAAAATCAAATCGGGAGCTTCTTTTATAATCTGCTCCGTAATATCAGAAAAACACTCAGGGGCAACCGTTTCATATCCTGCATTTTCAAGAAGAATCTTCAACTCGTTTCGTATGGTTATTTCGTCTTCTATAATTATGATTTTCATATTTCAATTCCTTATATTTCTCTTAAAATTGCTCTTTTATTTTCTATTATCCACAATTATATATACAAATCCAACCTTCTTTTCACTAATCCTGTCAGCAACATTCCAATCAAAACTATCGTATCCACCGCCAGAAGAAGCACGATATTTTCCACAACATCGTATAGAAAGAGCATCGAAAAAATTTCCACAGATAGCGCCACAAAGCACATATAATTTGTGAGATATTCTGCAATAATTTCCCTGTAAAAATCTCTTACCTGAATCTTTGCATATAAAAACGGACGAAGCAGATAGCGAATTACTACACAGGCTATCGGATAAGCAAAAATAAACTTTTTATTCACCAGCGAAGATACTGCTCCACGATTCCACTGTACCGGAATCTCCTGGGGAAGTTTCTCATAAAACAACACGGCTGTCAAAAGACACAGCGCTGCCAGCACAGCCCAGGTCACAAAACTTCCCCATATATACAAAAAACTTACAGAATCCAACTTGAAAACCGGCTGGTTTTCATTCCAATAATCCGACAGTTCTTCTACATATTTCTCTACTTTCAATGTGTCATATGTTACGTTTTCCTCTGTCAGTATTTTTTCACACATATGTTTCGCCTGATTCAGCTCTGTAATCTGTCCTTCCAAAACTTCTCCCTGTTTTTTCATAACCTGGCAAAGAGCAGTTTGTCCTGAAATAATGTTTCGAATTTCTTCAATAGAAATGCCAAGTGTACGAAGATATGCAATCTTTTTAATATCTTCTACGTCCTTCTCTGAATATTCTCTGTATCCATTGCTCTCATTCCTAGACGGCTCAATAAGCTTTTCCTTTTCATAAAAGCGCACATTGGAGCGGGCAAGCCCTGTCTGATTCTCCACTTCTTTTATTGTCATATTCCCTTCTCCCCTTTTTAGAAAGATTTTTCTTTTATTTTAAGGTATAAACAGGGTTTACAGTCAAGGAATTTTTACAAACTTCTATGATTTCACACCTCTTATGATGCAGAAGCAGGCAGCCTCGGTTTCCCAAAGCTGCCTGCTCTTATAAATGATTTTCTTATATGTTTTTCTTCATAAGCTCTTTTCCTGAAATTCCAGGTTCAGTCATGTTTTCCGGATCTAAAATGCAGTCAAGCTCTTCTTCTTCAAGAAGCCCTTCCTGTAAAATAAGGGTACGGACAGATTCTCCTGTCTGAATTGCTTTTTTTGCAACATCCGCTGCTTTCTGATATCCAATATGCGGACAAATTGCTGTGATAATTCCAACACTATTTTCTACAAGGTAACGGCAGCGTGTCTCATTTGCCGTAATTCCCTTAATACAGTTATCCACAAAAGTCTGCACCGCATACGCCAGTGTGTCAATAGACTGGAACATACAGTAGAAAATAATCGGCTCAAAGGCATTCAGCTCCAGCTGTCCAGCCTCTGCCGCCATAGTAATTGTCATATCATTTCCAATCACATAGAAAGCAACCTGATTCACTACCTCCGGAATAACCGGATTCACTTTTCCCGGCATAATAGAAGAACCATTCTGTTTTGCCGGAAGGTTAATTTCGTGGAAGCCTGCCCTCGGGCCAGATGACATCAGACGAAGGTCATTTGCAATTTTGGATAAAGTAACAGCACATGCTTTTACTGCTCCGGAGACTGCCACAAAGGGATCAAGATTCTGCGTTGCGTCAATTAAATCGAATGCCTGAACAAAATCCATCGCGGAAACCTCGTTTAAGTTTGGAACAATTCTTCTTAAATATGTTTCATCTGCATTGATACCTGTTCCAATCGCAGTTCCTCCCATATTCAGACAACGCATCTCATCCATCGCTTTATCCATACGGTGAATATCACGCATAACTGCAACGGAGTATGCTTTAAATTCCTGCCCCAGACGAATGGGAACTGCATCCTGCATCTGAGTACGTCCCATTTTTAAAATTCCGTCAAACTCTTCTGCCTTTTCACAAAGCGCTTTGTGAAGACGAAGCAGCTCTGTTTTCAAATTTTTCAGAAGGCGAAGGGCTGTCATTTTTCCAGCTGTAGGAATTACGTCATTTGTGGACTGTCCGCAGTTTACGTGATCGTTTGGATTGACAATGGAGTAATCTCCCTTCTGACCGCCGAGGATTTCAATAGCACGGTTTGCGATAACCTCATTTGCATTCATATTTACAGAAGTACCGGCACCTCCCTGAATTGGATCTACAATGAAATCCTCATGAAGCTTTCCTGCCAAAATTTCATCGCAGGCTGCCACAATGGCTGTCGCAATAGACTTGTCAAGGATTCCCACCTCACAGTTTGTGATCGCTGCCGCTTTTTTTATGTATGCAAGACTGTTAATAATTTCCGGATGCATATTTAATCCTGTTATATGAAAATTCTCTGCTGCCCGCAAAGACTGTACTCCGTAATAAACATTTTCCGGAACATCCTTTGTTCCAATGGAATCTTTTTCTACGCGAAAATCTGCAATCGTTTCTTTCATGATTATCCTCCCATGTACATTATACGTACGTTTTCTTCTTGACCTTATTATAAAAAATCGGTACAATATAATCAAATACATATTAAAATATAAATAGTATAATTTTAAAGTTATGAGGTTTTTTATGTTTCATGGAATGAATT
>UQJE01000057.1 GCA_900541345.1 uncultured Blautia sp. | reverse complement strand
GAGTAGGATTTTGCGAAAATAAACCCAGTATTTATAGGGGATCCAAGCAAATTCCGTTATTTTCTGGCAACGGAATGGCAACGTTCTTGCAAAATTCGTTGAATAAAATATTATTTCTATAACATAAAAACCTTACTGATGAACTGTTTTCAAAATTGGAAAGAGTAGTCAGTAAGGTTTTTTCTTTTTGCATTTCTTTATTGATTCTCTTTTTTCAAAGCCTTTATGAGATCGTTAGACAGTTCCTGAGACGGAACCTTTGCCCGAATCTCTGAGGTGTCCAGTTCCGGATATTTGTAGCGCCAGTTATCGTATTCTTCCTGGCTAATTTCTCCGGATTCCAGTTTTGCAGCCATTTGCTGCCATGCATGAAAAGGTGTGAACAGATGCTGATATTCTTTATGTTCTCGGTCAAGCCGGAGACAAAGTTCTCCGTCAATTTCTCCGATCTTTATGCCATACATATCTTCCAGAGCAAAGAGTGTGTGCATGAGACCAAGATAGGAGTCAATGTTTGGAACATTGATTGCCCTTGGACTGACATCGAAGATATGAGCTATTTCTTTGACCAGTTCAATCTTTGGAGTTCTGGCTTCCGTCTCGTATTGTGCTACACGAACATCGGAAGTTTTTCCGAGAAAGCCCAGAAGTTTACCGAGTTCCTTCTGCTTCATGCCTTTTCTGTTTCTAAAAAATTTAATACGTTTTCCAAATGCCATAGTGATTTCTCCTTTTTGAAATCTTTTATTCTTTTTTGAATATAAGGTCCTTTTGCTTTTGGAATAGGAACCTTTGGTTAACGATATTTGTTTAAATCAGTATAACATATGGAAAATCAAGACGCAAGATAAAGTTAAACAAAAAAATTTAACTACTGTTATTCAAACCACTTGACTTAACGGAAAATAGTTAATATAATACGATTAACCCTAACTAAAAAGCGTTAAGTATAAAATTATTTCCAAAATGGTTGTATAAGGGGCTTTGAACGTTTGGTTATTATGAGAGGTTTTTTCTTGGGTATGTTTGAAAGGAGGTGAGGGGAATGGCTGAATTAAAGAATGGATTTCTGACTGCGGAAGAGGTAATGGATATTTTGCAGATCAAGCAGTCAAAGGCATACCAGATTATCCGCCAGCTGAATAAAGAGCTCAGCGAAATGGGGCTGATTACAGTTCCGGGGCGTGTGGATGCCAATTATTTCAGAAAGAAATTATTTTATGAAGAAAAGTAGGAGGTACGACAGATGGCTGTATATCAGGACAAAGAAAAAGGCACATGGAGAGTGGTGTTCCGGTACACTGATTTTACCGGGGAGAGAAAGCAGACGCAGAAGCGTGGTTTTAAGACCAAGCGGGAAGCGACTGCATGGGAACATGAGATGATGCTCCAAAGAGGAAATAAGCTGGATATGACATTTGAGAGCTTTTATGAGATTTATTCCGAGTACAAACGTCAGAGGGTAAAAGAAAGCACATTTGAAACGAAAAGTCATATAGTGCAGACAAAAATCCTTCCCTATTTTGGAAAACGGAAAATCAACGAGATTACGGTGGCAGATGTGATCGCCTGGCAGAATGAGATGATGGCGTATCGAGATGAAAAGGGAAAGCCCTATTCCGTGGATTATCTGAAAACGATTCAGGCACAGCTCACAGCAATCTTCAATCATGCAGTGAACTATTACAATCTTCCCCACAATCCGGCAAGAAAGGCAGGAAGTATGGGGAAAGAGGTTCCGAAGGAAATGAAGTTCTGGACAAAAGAACAGTATCTGAAATTTGCCGAGGCAATGATGGACAAGCCCAGATCCTATTATGCTTTTGAGATGCTGTACTGGACTGGAATCAGGGAAGGAGAGATGCTTGCCCTCACTCCGGCAGATTTTGATTTTGAGAAACAGACGGTGCGGATTAATAAAACGTATCACCGAATGAAAAGACAGGACATTATTACTTCACCTAAAACAGCGAAAAGCAACCGGATCGTTGTGATGCCAGAATTTCTCTGTGAAGAAATGCAGGATTATTTTCAGATGTATTATTCGTTAGCACAGGATCAGCGGATCTTCCCATTTTCCAAATCCTATCTGAAACATGAAATGGAACGGGGATGCAAAGAGACAGGTGTTCCGATTATCCGAATCCACGATCTACGTCATAGCCATGTTTCCTTGCTGATCCACATGGGCTTCACAGCACTTGCCATTGGAAATCGGGTGGGACATGAAGCAGAAAAAATCACGTATCGGTATGCACATTTGTTTCCAACGGTACAGACAGAGATGGCGAATAAGCTGGATGTGGAACGGATGGAAAAGGAGGATGAAATCTGATGGAGAGAACGTTAGACGCAAAAGGACGATGGAGAAATCGGACGGTAGGATTTCGGGTATCCGAGGAAGAAGCAAAGATGATTGACCGCATGGTGGCATTATCCGGGCTTACCAAACAGGAGTATATCCTGAGAAAACTCATGGATTGGGAAGTGACCGTGCAGGGAAATCCAAGAGTTTATAAGGCTCTGAAAAATCAGATGCAGCAGATTTACGGGGAACTGAAACGTCTGGAAGTGTGCAGTGAAGAAAATGAAGAACTGCTTCAGACCATCCAGATGGTTGCTGTGACACTGAACGGGATGAAGGAGGAACCGCAGCATGTGGAATCCTCGGAACATCCATAAAAAAGAAAATGCCCCTGCTGGTAACAAGGACATTTCTCACACGCTTAAAAACTTATGCAGGCTCTGGTAAAGCCTCATAGACAAAATCTCGATTCTTACGGGAGAAGTCTGTCTATACGCATATAGCTTTATGTGTAGTATAGCAAAGTTCTCCTGTAACGGAAAGAGGAAAAATTACTGAATTTGATAACAAAGGATACAGGAGGACGGAACATGAACATTTTTCGGGAAATGAAAGAACGTGTCACCGCAAGGCAGGTGGCAGAAAGATATGGGTTAAAAGTGAGCCGGAACGGGATGGCGTGCTGTCCCTTCCATAACGATAAACACCCCAGTATGAAGATTGATCAGAATTATTATTGCTTTGCTTGCGGGGCGAAAGGCGATGCCATAAATTATGTGGCGGTACTGTTTGGATTATCCCAGTTCGAAGCAGCGAAGAAGATCAATGAAGATTTTTCTCTGGATATTCCAATCGGGCAGTCAGAGACAAGAAGAAAACGAAAATCGGAAGTTAAGAATAATGAAAAGATTCCGACAAAAGAAGAACGGATTCAATTCGTTCAGAAGAAGATTGACGGATGGGCAAAGGATGCTGCAGATGTACTGCTACGGTATCTGCGATGGTTGGAATTCTGGAAGGAGTTTTACAAGCCGGAATCTGTGGAAACCGAATGGCATCCATTATTTGCTGAAGCTTTGCAGAATGAAAGTAAGATCAGTTATCTGTTGGATATTCTGATGTTTGGAACCAGTGAAGAGATTCTGGATTTTTCCAGAATGGAAGGGAGGAGGTGAAGCGGTATGAACAGAGAATTGCAGAATATGAGCGAGGAGTCCTTGCAGAACTTAGAGGAAATTGTGGAAACGGAACTTCTGACAGTGGAGGATATCAGGGAACGGCTGGATACCACGGAGAAGGGGAAAATCCGGCAGTCCATTCAGAACTGCAAATATGTATTGGAGCATGACCCGTGTCTGAAAGGAGCTATCTGTAGAAATGAAATGACATGCCAGATTGACATTATGAAGAAAATGCCATGGAAAAGGCGAGGTGTCCATATGACCGATACAGATATGAATAACCTGGCTTTATATCTGGAAAAAAACTATGGCTTGACCAGTGATCGAGTCATTGCAAAAGCAATCGATATTGTAGCGAATGAAAACAGCTTTCATCCGATTCTTGAATATCTGGAGAATCTGAAATGGGATGGTATTCCGAGAATTCAGCATATGCTGACACATTTCTTTGGAGCAGAAGACATTCAATATACCGGAGAAGTGATGAAGATGCACATGATGGGTGCTATCCGCAGGTTGTATGAGCCGGGAGCCAAATATGACATCATGCTCTGCCTGGTCGGAGGTCAGGGAACCGGAAAATCTACGTTCTTCCGATATCTGGCAATCAAGGATGAGTGGTTTACGGACGATATGAAACGGATCGATGACAAGAAAGTTTATGAATATCTGCAGGGACACTGGATTGTGGAAATGTCAGAAATGAATGCAGTGGCAAATGCCAAGAGCATTGAAGAGACCAAATCGTTTCTGAGTCGGCAGAAGGACATTTATCGTATTCCATATGAAAGGCGGGCAGAGGACCGATACCGTCAGTGTGTGTTCTGCGGTACTTCCAATGACCTGAATTTTCTCCCTTTTGACCGCACCGGAAACAGGAGGTTTGCCCCGGTCAGGGTATTTCCGAAAAAAGCTGAAACCACCATTTATGAAAATGAAGAAGAATCCAGAGCATACTTGATTCAGGCATGGGCAGAGGCAATGGAAATCTACCGAGGCGGAAATTATTTGTTGACCTTTTCAACGGAGATGGAAGATCACGTCAAACTGCTTCAGAGAGAATTCATGCCGGAAGATACCCAGACGGGCATGATCCAGGCATTCCTTGATGCATACGAAGAAGATTATGTATGTTCCACCATTATTTATCAGCAGGTGTTTCATCAGGAAGGAATTGTTCCAAAATGGCAGTCAAAGGAGATTGGTGATTTGATGGACAATGAGATTATCGGTTGGACGAAACATGGCAATCATAGATTCGGTGGTGCCATCGGAACACAGAGATCGTGGAAACGGATTCAGCCGAAAAAAGATGAAGAAGGATTCATGCAAGTGGATGAAAACATGGAACTCCCATTTGATTAAGTATTACTTTTAAAATGTTTTGAGCCCTGTTCACAGGTTTCTGTTCACAAATATCCGGGTGAAATGTGAACAAGAAAGTGTGAACAGGAGTGAAAAAACTTTGAAAACAAAGCAAAAACAATATACAGCCCGAATACGGGCACAAATAAAAACGGCGGATACGCCAGTTGGAAAAAATCAGTCAGCAGGGGATTTAAAAGAATCAGGATATGTCAAAAAGAGCCCTCGGCGATTGAGAGCGAAATACACCCATCGCACAAGCTAAAGCTTATGCTCTGTGTCTTTCGTCCTCCCGGAGGGCCTCGCAGGAGCGTTTTGTGGACTGCCAGAGAATTCGGTGGCAGCAAATATCGGTGATGATTTCTGCTGGCAGTGTATCCGGGCAGAAAGGAGGTACTGTGAACAGACGAAATCATAGCTTTGTTATGGAAAGTAAATTGCATGATGTAAAAGGAAGGGTGGATTATATCAGCAGTCCCAAGCGACAGGAAAATCTGTATGCGGTCTTTTCCAATGTGGAGAACGGTTACTGGGATCTGCTTGCGGAACAGAATCAGCGGGATTTTGCAAAAAGCGGAACAGAAGGAACCTGCATTGAAGCCAGAGAGCTGATTATTATGTTACCGCCGAGCCTGATAGATTATGACCATGATCTTTTGTTGAAATATATGACTTCGATTTTTCTGGAGAAATATGATGTGGGATGCTGTGCGGCATTACACCACAATAAGAGCAAAACCAATCTACATATTCATCTGATTTTTTCTGAACGGGAGATCCGGCGAGAGGTGGAACGCAAAATAGCCAGCAGAAATATGTTCTATAATGAAGATGGAAAGCATGTACGGACGAAAAAGGAAATCCTTGACGAGAATGGCGATGTCCGATCTGAATGTAAAATCATCAAAAAAGGGGAAGTGTATGAAACTAATTTCTTCCAACCAAAGAAAGAGGATTTTAAATCCAATGCATTTCTGAAAAATATGAAACATGTGATGACCGATGCAATCAATGAAATCGTAAAGGATGAAAATCAGAAGCTTCAGGTATTTCAGAAAGGTGGTCCTTATCTTTCTACCAAAAAGATTGGGAAAAACAATCCCAGGGAAGCAGAAATCAAGACGGATAATTATCTCCGGCAGGAATGGAACCGGAATGTTGACCGGGCGCTGATCGCAGGAGTAACAGAGGAAGATGTGCTGATGGCGAAAAAAACACAGATTGATGAACCTGTGGCGGAGTCACTCAGGGAACATGGACAGAATCCGAACTTATTTACTGGGATTCTTCAGAAAGCAATCGGATACTTAAGGGGATTTATCGAATATATACGTGAGACAAGATACTGTGCGAGAGATCAGGAAGGAAATCCTTTGCTTGACCATGATATGAAGATTGACATTACTCCGGAACCATTACCGGCAAAACCTAAGGGGGGACGTCCTTCCTCAGAAAAGCAGGAAGCCGAGGTTATGCGATTGCAGCAAATTCTCAATAAGATGAAAAAGCAGGAACAGAGGATATATGCGATTGAAAAAGCCATTGTGAAACTGGAAAAAGATCTGGTGGAAGTGAAAAAGAAATGGTTCCACAGAAAAGAACAAAAGGAACTGGAAGGGAAAATTGAGAACAAGAAAGTACAGTTGGAAAAGGCAAAGGCGACACTTGATTTACTCCCGGTGCAGCATGGACATAAAAATGCATTGGAAGTCACAAAGGCAATGAAGGTTGCGAAAGAGGAATTAAAGAAAGTTCAGCAGGCACAGAAAGCGTGGGATACTGCGGAGCCAAAGCAGGAGAAACTGTATCTGACGATTCCGGCGAACGTGCGGAGTGTGAAGGAACGGGAAGTACAGAAAAGCACCGGGCAGAGACGAAGTATTCATGAACGGTTGGAGGAGAAGAAACAGGTAGTTAATCAGCAGACGAAAAAGAAGAAGCAGAGAAATGGGATGGAACTATAACCTGTATATATTTAGAGAATATGATGGATAAGCAAAACCCTGGATGGCAGAATGAAAACTGTTGATCCAGGGTTATTTGTTGTAGGATAGTCCATTAAATATTGTGTTGAAATCAGTATGGAATATTTCAGTTAAGGCAATGAGTTCGCTAATCTTGATGTTGTAGGCGCCGGATTCTATCTGAGAGTAAATGCTGCGGGTGGTTGGAAGATTTCGGAGCTGTAATTGAGCAACAACCTGTTCTTGTGTGAGATTAGCTGCAGTTCTTAAATTCCGTAGATTATTTCCAAGAGAAATATCATTAATTTGTCTAAGTTTCTGCTCCATATAAATTTCATACTTTTCATGTGATAACATAGACTTTTTATTGATTTTACTTAAAAATTTTCCAATAATTGCATGTATAGATTGCAAATAAAAGGAGAAAAGATTATGACAACAAAATAGTATAGGAATATATTAAAGACAATTGCTGAAAGAGATAAAATAAGCGTAGAAGAAGTTGAGAGAGAAATGCAACGAGCCATAGATGTAGGATTTGATAATCCTGATAAAGATATACAAAAAGAATGGATGAACAAGGCAGTGAAAGAGAAAGTCCATGATAAAAAAGCGCAAAAGGATATCCTAGAATTATTGGAAGAATAGGATATAGATAAGGTGTTTGAGTATCTCGATCTGTATAGAAACAGTCTGTCAGAGGATACGGAAATAGAATATGTCGAAGAACTGATCAAGTATTATGAAAACAATAGAGAAGGATTACTACCCTATCAGTCACAGGGATTGGAACTGCCGAAGAATCCGGATGGACTGGAGTACAGAAATATGGGAATCATGGAAAACCACGTCTGGAGTGTGATTGAAAAACGGATGAAGCATAATCAATCATACCAGCTGGAGCAAGCGTGGAGAAAATCATCTGGCGAAGATACTGGTAAAAAATGCAGCGGAAAGCTGTATGAAGTAACAGAAAAGCTAAAACGGCCAGTATTTGAGGAAGAAAAGGTAGAAGAACTATATGGAGAGATATTGCTGTCAGCGAAGGCACCGAAGAAAGACAGAAAAGGATATGGATATCCAGTATTTGGTCATGTAGTAGGACTGGAAAGAAAAATCTGCGAGTCTGAATGAAGCGGGAGCGTGTTTGCAGTGGTATATATTTTCCTGACAGGCGTACGGTAAATCATGTATGAAAAAGGTTGTCAACGATTACTTGACAGTAACACAGAGGTCATACTCTTTAATTTTTATGGATAAGTAGTTGATATTATGGTAAAATCAAAAGGCAAAGATAAAAACGCAACGTAAGAGAAATTCTTTTACAGAGCCGGTAGGTAGCCCGGCCGCACCGTCTGGTGTAAGTAACCCTCCCTCCTTAGGGTCGTCCGTTCTTTGTTCATTACAATCATTTAAGGAGGAATTGTCATGGACAAAGTGTCGGGCAGATTGACAGTATTTTTTGAGGAGCCATTCTGGGTTGGCGTTTTTGAACGCATATCGGAGGGAAAGTTATCTGTATGCAAGGTAACATTTGGGACAGAACCGAAAGATTATGAGGTATATGATTTTATTCTGAAGAATTACTATTGTCTGCGGTTTAGTCCTGCTGTGGCAACTGATGTAAAAGAAGCTGGTCGCAATCCGAAACGGGTACAGAGAGAAGTGCGGAAACAGATGCAGAATACCGGGGTTGGTACAAAATCGCAACAGGCTTTGAAATTACAGCAGGAGCAGTTGAAAACTGAACGAAAGATTGTAAACCGAGAACAACGGGAAGCAGAGAAACAGAGGCTGTTTGAACTGAAACAGAAGAAAAGGAAAGAGAAGCATAGGGGCAGGTAATGACTGCCCTAACTTTCCTTAATCAATTGTGAATAGCTTTCGCTCTGTCTGGCATGGTTTATTTGATTAAGTGTTTTAGGTGTAAAGTTGCTAGGGGTGATACTTTATATCTTTATGTATAAAAAGTGAGATTGGTTGCACAATGGAAATAAGTTTCTGGGAACAATATGTTGTTAGTGTTATAGGAAGTGTTGATATGCAGGACCTACATTTTACTGGCAGAACGATACAGATCTATCATCCGAGCAAGTCACATGATTGAAAAGATACACAGTAAATCACGAGTGCTGTGTGATTTTTTTAAATCTATAAGATAAGTGCTCTAGAAAACTACAAGTTTTTAATAGAGCTTTTTGAATATAGTGTGAACTTGGCCGCTAGAAACTGTGGCCGATAAATGCGCCGGTACTCATGGTTTACCGTCTATGAAGTACTGAAGTAGCTGCAGGAGATATCATATTGACTGATATTTACTATAACCGGCAACACTTATTATGTGAGGTGAAAATCATGAAAGCGGATCAGCTTATCTGGAATATTGCGCAGCTGGAATATAGCCTGTTTGTAGTAAACAGCTATGCTGCCGGTATTCAGCAGAATGATGGACGATATATAACAAAATATTTTCCGATGTCCCCGTTTGTGATTGAACAAATGCTTTTGAGACAGGGGTCCATGGGATGTTATCAGCAGGGGTACAAGACAAACCGGATTAAATGGATCTGCTTCGATTTTGACTGCAAGGAGAAAGCGGAGCCGGATGTTTATGCTCTGTATGAGGAGTGTGTTGCTCCGTTTATACATGTGTTAGATGAAGTCGGGATTCATTATCTGACGGAGTTTTCCGGAAGAAGGGGAATACATGTTTGGGTAACATTTAATAAGTTGTTGACAAAGGGGCTGGGCTTTCGTATTGTATGTGAGCTGGAGCAGCGTTGTTCGGCGCTGGCCAGGATTAGGGAGAGCGAAGAGTGGGGGCTTGACAGATTCCCTGCTACAGACAGCAGCCGGAATAATATAGTGGGAAAACAGGTGAAGTTTCCCCTCTCGCGCCACAGGTCCGGAGCGAGATCCTATTTCTTTACAAGAAATTTTCAGAAAAAAGAGGATACAGAATCAGAACAGTTCCTACAGGAACAACTGGAGATTCTAGAGGGGTATGAACCAAATGATGCAGAAGAGATTGCGCGCAGACTTGGTGTGTCTATATCACGCACCGATGCTGCGGAATTTAAATATAGAAAATACCGTCTAATTGGTAAAATTGAGATAACGGTAGATCAGGCAGTAGAGATTTTGTCGGAGACAGCAGTGTTTAAGCAGATCTTTCGGAGGATGCAGCAGGGGTTGGCGCTGCCTCAGGACTGGACGGTGCTTCTTGGAACCCTCTATCTGTGCGATTCGAATGCACAACTTGTAAAGGATGTATTTCGGAGATTTCCAAATTATGATGAACAGAAGACATGCAGTAATATTGAAAAGTTGGGAGTTAGATATTTCCCGGCTACTTTCAGTTATCTTTATCGCATCTATGGAATGACAATGGAAAGCAGTCTTGACGGGCAGGAGACAAGCCTGCATTATCTGCTACGCAGATGTGGATTAGAGCAGAACCTTCTGGTCCAGTTTGAAGAACTAAATGAGAAGAAGGCAGTTTCCGATATTCGGATTACAGTGAATAAGGAAAAGGCTTATCTGAAAGAGAATGACGAAGTACCGGATGTTTCTGTCTGGAATAAGCTCTGTGATTTGAAGCAGTATGATTTGCAGTTCTATGATACTCTGATTGGGAGCATAGTGAAGGGAGAAAAAACGGAATATGTTCCGACCGGATTTAAAGTATATGAGAGGATAGAATCTTCAAAAAAGATAAGAACATTGATTTCTCTTTCAGCAAAGGACCGCGTGATCACAACCAATCTTGCGTTACGCCTGTGCAGCAGGATGAAAACCACTTGGAAATCATTCAGTTATCATGTATCTTATACATCACAGGACCGGATTTTTTATTACTGGTATTCTTCATGGGCGAGATTTATAGATCATATTAGGGTATTTACAGAGATTCCTTTTATGGATAACTATGAAGTGTTTTACATAGACTTGAAAGGATTCTATGATCATATCGATTTTCTGGCAGTATTCAGGGCCTTTGAAGATTTATTGGATGAAGAGACGAAGAATATTTTCATTTTTTTGATAGAGTTCAACGATAAACTGATGAAACAGCTGCAGAATGGCCGGAGGATTGGTGTCCCCCAGGGGCCAGCCTATGCAAGAATCATTGCCGAGATGTTCCTTGATCGATTGCTGGAGGCTGCCTGTCGTCGGTTCAACTGTAGCAAATTTTATATGTACCGGTATGTGGATGATATTGTTTTTTTCTGCAATCCGGATTTTGACGGGAAGGCGTTGTTTGATGAATTGATAGGATTTCTCCCTTCTGCAGGTCTTCCGGTGAATCTGGAGAAAAGCAGATATTTCGGAGAAATCAGTTCACTGACGGATGAAGAAAAAAGCGTGCTTCTTCATAAGGATAGTTTTAATTATGAATTAAAGGAAAATGAATATACAGGGATTCTTCTCGAAGAAGAAAAGCGGAGAAAACTGAAGGATTATCTGATGGAAAATCCATTTAATGTAGGATCTTTGGGCTATATATTCGGGAAGAATACGATTACGGAAGCTCAGAACTGGTGTCTGGATTACTGCCGTGAAGATATTTTGAAAAGCTGTGAGGGCAGGGGGAGCAATTTTAGAAAATTTTATGAGTTTCTGTTTCGGAACGAGCGGTATATGAAGAAGATCCTGGATAATCAGGAACTGCTTCTGATATCGCTTGACTCGCTGAACTTCAGTAATTTTATTCATACATTGTATTATGCTGTGCAGGATCATGTGATAGCACCGGAAATCTTCGAAAGAATAAAGTGTGAATATCTGGAGGAGCTGCCGGATACAGAAATGAAGGAAGACGACAGAGTGATTGTGAAAGCGCTGACACTGATCAGTGCGGAGGTACCGAATGAAAAATCTTGAAATTTATCTGCAGGTGCTGCAGGCGGGAGCGCATGAGAAAAAAAATATATTAGGGACGATAGAAGAGTTAAAATCCTGTACACCGCAGGAGCTGTCAGATAACAGACTGCTTGCGGCGGCAGTGTATTGTCAGCTGCTGCAGTACTGTCAGTCCATGTACGAAGGACATGTTCCAGAGGATATCATTAAAGAATTATTAAGTGCGTTTGAGAGTATTGAACAGATCGGTATGGAGGCAACGGAAGAGGAAAGAAAAGACAGCAGCCTGACCACCGTATGGTTTCTCCATGAACTGAAAGCACGCAGGGAGACCGGTGACGTCTGGAAGATAGAGGATGAGATGCTCCGTGAGTCCGTGCAGGTTCTTCTGCAGGAATTGGACAACGTCTATTTCGTTTTTGACATAAAACAGGGTGGACAGCACGTTTTTCCAATTCATAATATGATAGCAAAAGTTGTTGAGAAACCGGAGTTTGTTGATATTAATAATCCTCTAGGTATATATCATATACATATTCTACAGCTTGCAGTTAGGCTCTTTACAAACAGCGATGACAAACAGCAGATTCTTCAGACATTAGTGGAACAGTGTAATTTAAAGTTTATAGACTACCTCAGTGCGCCCGAATATATAATAGATACGTTGGATTTACTGAACTATCAGAAAAATGGGGTTATGATTTTTTATGACGGGATGAAGAATAAAGTTCTCGTTAGACATAAAAGTAGAAGTTATTTTGAAGGACAGCCGCTATGGGAAATCGAAGGGATGACAGTTGAAGAAGAGCATGACCATCAGAAGAACAAAATCGGTTTCTTTGTGGAATATGCTCTGGATAGAGGTGATTCCTTGACAGATTATTCGGAGATTCTGAAAAGCGAAGCCGGGCGCGAAGCGTTTTTAAAACTGGTTTTTGGCGGGGAGATATATAATATTCTTTTTGAGCATTCAATTATTGAGAAGGCAGACGGCTCTTTACTGCCGGTTAATCCGTACTGTTACAATGACACAACCATAGTAAAAGGATGGTTGAGAGATAAGAACGGCAGAATTTATGACAAAGAGCATTTCCTTGATGCATTGCGCCGGTACAGGAGTGCGGCTCTTAAAGTAAGCAGGAACTGTGTTATGAATCGGGTGTCGTTTGGACTCGCCATCCTGCTTCTACAGAAGGAAAATACCGGTGTGGACGAGCTTCGGCTGAATGAATTCACTGACGATGACTGGTACCAGAGCCAGATACTGAAAAACTGGACAGAGCGTTGTTATGATCCGATAGAAGCCCTGACTTTTATCGCGGGACAATGGCAGAGGGAAAACGATTACTGTGCTTTTCCTTATAAACGACAGCGAAATTCGAAGGAAAAGAATATTGAAGACCATGAAATAGGGCCGCTGGATTTTTATCCTGTAAAGAGTGAAAATGGATGGATGTATCAGGTAATGGGATGCGAAAATCCAGAAGAGTGGTATGTTCTGCGGGGAAGAGTCCAGGAGGACAGCGAAGGGGACTTCATTCTGGTTGTAGATCTGATCAGTGATGTTGTAGGAAAAAGGTTTAGCCAGAATACGGAGCTACTGCAGCTTTCCGTAAAGACAGAAGTTCTCGAGGACCCAGAAGGATTGCTTGCAAATATATGGGGAAGCGGTGAGGAATATTATTTTTTATATAACAGAAAGGAACAGGGAGGAGTCGTTTGGGATCAGACTCTTTTAAAGGCTCTGTCGGCTTTAGAGAAGATTCAGGATAAGAATCATCTTACATTGGAAACAGCTTCTGAAATAAACCGGACACAGTACAGAGAGATTACCGCTATGATGCAGCTCCAGAAAGGTGCCTTAGAGGAGGCAGGTAAAAGATTTTTCTGTGATTTTGATTCACAGGTATATTATCGACTGGTACATAATCTGCTCTGGTCAGAAATCGATAAGGAGAAGATCAGCAGTTATCTGAAAGTCTTTATGCACCACCAGAATCTGGGATTTGCAGAGATCAGCCGCGATGAAAAGTTTGCGCGCAAGGACGAAAATACGCTATATGTTCCGAAGGACGGGCGGGAAAGTGACAGCGTGCTTACAAGTATATACGAAACCTATCTGAAAACAAAAAGTGCCCGTGAGACAAATGATATGTACAAGTACATACTTGAGCTGAAAGATGATGGGTACTATTACAGGGATAACCGGATTGAGAATATTGTGTTTCTATGTGACAATTTTGAATGTGGTACGGCAACTATAAGGATGCTGAAAGCCTATCTAAATATTGATGTTATGGGCGAACGAGTGGATGAAAAAAGAAAGGTAGAACAGGTAAGAGCAAGCCGACAGAAATATTATCTCAGAGAAGCTGATTCATGTGACGGGGAAGACGATTTATCCGTTGCACAGGAACATCTTAATGAGGTGCCGCTGGAAGCTGTTATTGAAAAAAATGCGTGCACAATTGAGGTACATGGATATTACGGAACGGAAAGAGGGAAAGGGGTGATAGAAGATTTCCTTAAGAAACATCTCATTAAACCGGCGGTGGTCACCTATGAATGGGAGATAACAAAACACGCGTCGCAGATCATTGATGAGGTCAAAATTATCTGGCCCCGCTCAAATCCCAGCGATAATGTATATACGGTAGTGCGTGAATTCAATATGCCTAAGATGAATGTATTTCCGAAAGAGATGCTGAAAGATCCCGGGAAGGCGATCTGCATGTTCGTAAAAAAAGACGAGATTAGGAAATGCTAAAAAATGAGGATGAATAAGAATTTTTTGATCCTGTTATTATTTATTCTTTTGGATTCTCACGTGTTCAAATATATTCAGCAAAGTACTTGAATGAAAGTATATAGTGAAATGTATACTTTCAAAAACAATGTGATGGATATTTATCTTCAGACGGAACACATGGAACAGCTTCGGATGAAAGTTATAATAATCTTTGTACTTTATCTGCAGGAGGAGTTTATACCTGGAGAATAAATTGATATATTTTATTCTCCATCTACTGTTAAACTGGATGACAGGCGAGAGAGCGTATTTCTGATATAGGATATGTTTCCGATAATGGAACATATAAATTTGAAATTTACAATTGTCAAAACCAACTGATGTTGGCGAGTGAATATACTGCCAAATAGATTGGGCAAAAATAAACGAAGGTTGTAGGTATGTTAAAAAGGCGATTTTAAAGGAGCAGAGGGAGTGCAGATATACTTCCTTGTTGATGTAATAATTACATGGTGCTAGCACCCTGTATATAGGACAGATAAAGAGAAAATGTCAGCTTTGTCTGGCTCTATTTTGGCTCTAAAAATTTAAACTGGCACAAATACGAGAGCATATTCTAAACAACGAGGATAATAAAATTATTAAAATTCAAAGAAAATAATCAATTCAAGTTATCCGCCGAGGAATATACGCTTGATGAACGCTTAACGCCCGATTTTATCCGCTCGCATTTAGGCACAAGGGCAAGGTATGGGAACTACAAAGCAAAGATTTCCTACTCTCCCCATATGCCAGAGGAATATAAAAAAGCATGGAAACCGCACCAGAAAACCACGGGAATCTTAGCGTTGTATTACTACTGGTGTTATCAGTTGGGGATATTTCCCAAAGGCACGGACTACAAGCCGACAAGTCCTTTGATGAAAGAGGAGCTTCGGAAACTGGATGAGATTACCGCACAGGTACGCTATATGTCGGAGCATGACATCTCCACACTCTCCGATTTACACGCCGACAGGGAGAAGAACCAGACGGAAATGGACAGGCTTACCAACTATAGGCGGCACTTACAGAATAAGATACGGCGTGCTTCACCCGCCGAAAAAGAAATATTGAGAATCGAGAAAAATGGCGTAACGGAGCAGATAACGGATTTGAGAAAGCGGCTGAAATATGCGGACGGGATTGAAAAACGCTCTGCTCATATCGACGAATGTTTGAACCAAATCCACGATACGCTTGAAAAACAGCGTTCAAACCAGAATGGGAGGGCAGGCAAAACAGACCGCAGGAGGGAGGAATCATTGCGATGAGCAGAAAGTCCGAAGAAGAAATACAGGAAATCATGGAGGAATACAGGGACGCCCCTATGGTTGTTGGAATTAAAGTCTGCCCTGGCGTCTATACGGATTTGTTCAATGGTAGTTTCATCAACTCCATGTTCCCGCAACACTTTTTCCTCGGCTTCTTTCCAGATACGCCACTTCCTGTCCTCACGTCCGTTGTTATATGCCATTCTTTTTTCCTCCAATCAATCTGAATTGAGCAGGCTTTAGCCTGCGATGAAATGTAAAAATCCAGATGGAGAGGTGGGGAGCGGCAACGCACATCAGTAACAGTCCTGCGGCGTATTCCGATAAAAAACGACAAAAGAAAAACCGCAAAGGCTCTGTGACCTCTACGGTTATGGGAAATACTAATTCTGTTGTATGGAGATTGTACTTCTACCTTCATGGTGAGAAGTACCGCTGCACTGGCAGGGATTTTTTTAACTGGCTTCCCGCCATTCCCTGATGTGCTATGTATAGATAAACTTTGCTTTATATAAGCAGATGGACAACCGCCCGAAAAAAGGAACATAAAAACCCTCCAAATTTAAAAACAAATTCAGAGGGTAATTTAGGGTATAACAAAATAACCCACCCGAATATCGTTTTTTTTATTTGGTGAGTTTGTTCTTTCAAATACGAAACAAAAAGAGCCGATGATTCGTGAATTGTTCCACAATTTCATCGGCTCTGCGTCTTAAGCGTCTGGCTCTTTGATGACAGTTATCTTCAAGTTGT
>UQJE01000056.1 GCA_900541345.1 uncultured Blautia sp. | reverse complement strand
GTCATATACACTGTCCTCACGAATCCTTCCCACAGAAACACCCATTCCATTTTCATAATCTACGTCCATTGTTACCTGCGGACGGTTGTCCTCCTCAAGATACTGAATAAACTGCTTCGGTGCACTTGGAAGAGAAAGCTCCTGAGGCAGGCCGCGGAACTCTTTTAATGCCTGGATCAGCTGTTCTTTTGTCGGTTTTTTGCGGAATTTTACAAACACAGCGGCAGTATGTCCGTTAAGAACCGGCACACGAATACACTGGCAAGTGATCACAGGACTTTCTGCAGGAACAATTTCACCGTTTTCGATTTTTCCCCAGATTCTTAACGGCTCTTTCTCGCTCTTCTCCTCTTCTCCTCCAATGTAAGGAATAATGTTTCCCTGCATTTCCGGCCAGTCCTTAAATGTTTTTCCTGCGCCGGAAATTGCCTGATATGTAGTGGCAACTACTTCGTATGGCTCAAATTCTTTCCATGCAGTAAGAACAGGCGCGTAGCTCTGAATGGAGCAGTTTGGTTTTACTGCAATAAAACCTCTTGTTGTTCCAAGACGTTTTTTCTGGGATTCAATGACATCAAAGTGCTCTGGATTGATTTCCGGCACTACCATAGGAACATCCGGTGTCCAGCGGTGCGCGCTGTTATTGGATACAACAGGAGTCTCTGTCTTTGCATACTCTTCCTCGATTGCCTTAATTTCTTCTTTTGTCATATCCACTGCAGAAAATACAAAATCAACAGTAGACGCTACTTTTTCTACTTCGCTTACATTCATCACAATGAGATTTTTTACTCCCTCAGGCATTGGAGTATCCATTTTCCATCTTGCTCCCACTGCCTCCTCGTATGTTTTTCCCGCGCTTCTCGCACTTGCAGCGACTGTCACAACCTCAAACCACGGATGGTTTTCCAGAAGAGAAATAAATCTCTGTCCTACCATTCCTGTTGCTCCTAAAATACCGACTCTCAATTTTTCACTCATTATAATGTCTCCTTTTCCTTTTATTCTTCCTCTAAATATGCTTTATGCTCCTGAATCACGTTTTCCATCACTTCCGGTCCCGGTGCGCCAAGTGTCATTCTCTTTTCCACACAAGTCCGCATACTGATGGCATCGTAAATATCTTCCTCAAACACAGGACTTATCGCCTTGTATTCGGAAATAGGAAGCTCATCAAGAGAAATTCCCTTTTCAATGCAGGCAAGTACAAGCTGCCCCACAATACCGTGAGCATCTCTAAAAGGAACTCCGTGATTTACAAGATAATCTGCCGCGTCTGTTGCATTTGTAAATCCGTTTTTTGCGCTTGCCTCCATATTGTCTTTATGAAATTCCATCGTGGAAATCATTCCGGTAAACAGGGCGATGCACCCTTTTGCCGTATCAATGGCGTCGAAAGTCAGTTCCTTATCTTCCTGCATATCTTTATTATATGCAAGCGGAATTCCCTTCATTGTTGTGAGAATTGACATAAGCGCACCGTAAACACGACCTGTTTTTCCTCTTACAAGCTCTGCAATATCCGGATTTTTCTTCTGCGGCATAATACTGCTTCCTGTGCTGTAGGCATCATCGATTTCCACAAAACGGTACTCATTGGAATTCCAGAGAATTATCTCTTCTGAAAAACGGCTTAAATGCATCATAACTGTGGAAAGAGCGCTTAAAAGCTCAACCACATAATCCCTATCCGATACAGAATCCATACTGTTTTTCGTAGGTCCATCAAACCCCAAAAGCTCTGCTGTATATTCTCTGTCAAGAGGGTAAGTCGTACCTGCCAGAGCTCCCGCTCCAAGAGGGCAGGTATTCATTCTTTTTCGAATATCAAAGAGTCTTCCCCTGTCTCTTTTAAACATTTCAAAATATGCGCCTATATGATGGGCAAGTGTTACAGGCTGCGCCTTCTGAAGGTGGGTAAAGCCTGGCATATATGTATGCACATTTTCTTCCATAATTTTTAAAAGAGCTTCCAAAAGCTTCTTTACCTCTTTATCCAACTCGTCAATTTCATCTCTTACATACAGCTTCATATCAAGAGCAACCTGGTCGTTGCGGCTTCTTCCTGTATGAAGCTTCTTTCCTGCATCTCCGATCCTCTCGATCAGGTTTGCCTCCACAAAACTGTGAATATCTTCATATTCTGATGTGATAAGAAGGTTTCCTTCCTCCACATCTTTTAAAATACTATCAAGTCCTTCTATAATGGAATCTCTCTCTTCTTCCGTCAGAATCCCCTGTTTTGCCAGCATCTGGACATGTGCCTTACTGCCGCGAATATCCTGTCTGTAAAATTTCTGGTCAAAAGAGATGGATGCATTAAAATTATATACCAGCTTGTCCGTTTCCTTCGTGAAACGTCCTCCCCATAACTGTGCCATGTCTGCCTCCTTGTGATTCTTATTGTTTTAACAATTTCATGTGTTAGTGTATCACATTTTTATCAAAATGCAAAGTATAAAATCAAAAGTTATCCCATTATGGTCTGGAAAATACACAGCCGCAGTAATTCTGTCTGTACAGGTCATGCTCTCTGGAAAGTTCTATGGAACGCTTATATCCGTTTTTTTTCTTGAAATCGGAAGGAAGATGCTCTACTTTATAAATACCCGCAAGCTCTTCTCCGATTTCATTAATTTTCCCCGCATTTTTTAAGGGGCTGATAGAAAGAGTGGTTGTAAAATAATCGTACTCTCCCTCAGCAGCAAGACGAGCAGCCTCCTCCATGCGAAGGCGATAACAGCCAAAGCATCTTTCCCCGCCTTCCGGTTCCTTTTCCAGCCCCTTTGCCATTTCATAAAATCGCTCCGGCTCATACTTCCCTTCCACAAACGTCACAGGATGCTCAAATTCCATCTCCCCAATCAGGCATCGGATTTCCTCCACTCTTTTTTCATATTCCTCCTTCGGAGAAATATTGGGGTTATAATAAAAAACTGTAATGGAAAAATACTGAGAAAGATACTCCATTACATAACTGCTGCATGGCGCACAGCAGCTGTGAAGAAACAGACGGGGAACGCGCCCCTCTTTTTGCTCCTTCTCAATTAATTGTTCCAGTTCTTTTTGATAATTTACATTCACCGATACGCTCTCCCATTCTTAAAATTGTTTCATATCCCTCTTCGGAATTTTCCAGAAGGTCACTGTCTATGCGAACTCCTTCATTCTGCAAAAGAAGAATAACCGTAGAACCGCCAAATTCAAAATATCCCTTTTCCTGACCTTTTCTTACATAAGTTTTCCCTGTATGAAGGTTTGTAATTTTGCCTACCATCATAGCGCCTACTTCCATCATGAGAATTGTTCCGAATTTTTCTGTTTTTAAAAGAACATACTCCCTTGCATTTTCCCGATAAATAGGAAAAGCATCATTGGCAGTTGGATTAACTGTATGAAATACACCGGAAATCTTCTTTATAGGCGACTGTACACCCTCTGCCGGGTAACAGTAATGGTGATAATCATCAACCGTGAGGCGTAAAATCACAGCATATCCTCCCAAATATCGTTCTCCAAGCTTTTTACTTTTTAAAAGCTGTTCCAATGTATATTCCGTATCCTTAATATAAAACTTGTCCCCTTTTCCGATTCTGCATACAGTTGCTTTTGCATCACAGGGACTCACCAGAAAATTTTCTCCTTCTGCAATGGGACGGAGCCCCTTTTTGATTTTTCTTGTAAAAAAATCATTGTAGGAAGTAAAATTCTGCTTTGTATAATCCCTTAAATCTATCCCGTTTCTTTTCACAAAACCGGGAATCATAAAACGGGAAAAGGGCGTATTTAAAAATACGCCCGCAGCCTTGGACACAAAAGGACGAACAAGCAGCTTTAAACACAGCTTCCCGCCTCTGTCATGATACAAATGACGCAAAAGTCTGTCCTGGCTATTTTCTTCTACTGTCATATTTCCTTTTCTGTCAATATATTTCATTCTTTTCTCCTTTCTTATCTCAGAACAGATGAAACATTCTTGCAATGGCAAGAGCAACAAGGCCCACAAGAATCATGATTCCCGGATTCTGCGGCTTTTTCACCTTAATATCGCTGATAAAAAGCAGACCTACCACTGCAACAGCCACATGTGTTACAATCAAAAAATACGTACCACATCCCCGCCGGATAAGATAAATAAAAGGCAGAATAATCGCCATAGACGTAATGGGAAGTCCCTGATAATACTTCCTTACCTCTGCTGTTTCCTGCTGTCTTTTTTCTTCCATTACATTAAAATATCCAAGCCGGATAACGGAAGCAATTCCATAAAAAATCAATACGAGAATGCTTGCCCAGCCCTTCATGCCTAAACTGTAACAGATCATAATAGGAAATATGCCAAAACAAACCACATCACAGAGAGAATCAATCTGAATCCCAAACTTTTTCTCGTCCTCCGTTCTGTTTTTCTTTGTTCTTGCAATTTTCCCATCAAACATATCACAAAGTCCGGAAAGCGCCAGACAGAAAATCGCCATTCTGAAATCTCCCTGAAGTGCTCTCGTGATTCCAAGAATGGAAATTCCAAGACTTATATAAGTAAGAACTACTGTATAATCATAAAACCCTAACATACGGGGCTCCCTCCTTTTTTTCTTTCTCCTGTTTTTCTCCCGATAATAAAATGCGCCGCACAGGTCATTACTGCACTGATAAAAAGCTGTCCATAATAAGAAATTCCTCTGCTTAAAACCATAGAAGCCAACATTGCATTTCCGAATACCGGCGCAAACATTACCATATAAAGCGTTTCACTGATTCCCATACCTCCGGGAAGCGGAAGCATATCTACAGAAACAGAAATCACAGACTGCAGAAGTGTAACTGTGAAAATTCCATATGTATGAAATCCCATTGCACGATAAACCCAGTATGTAATCGTAAACAGTATGACCCTCTGGATAAAAGTGATGAGAAATACATTTACCATAATCCCTTTATGTTCCGCCCAGAAAGCTGCTGTCTCATGGTACAAATCCATCGACTCCTCAAGCTTGCAGAGGCGCTCCGGCTTATGCTTCAAAAGATGAATTTTTTCCAGAAGCTTCATTCCTTTTATCATGAGTTTTTTTGCAAGACCCGAAGCAAATACGAGAATCAGCATAAAGCTTACACAAAATATATTTAAGCCTACTCCAAGATAAAACACCCACATCAGATTCCCCATATACTCTCTCAGGAACCCTCTTCCAAAAATACATACTCCAATACCGATAACAACCAGCACCGCTTTATATGTAATCGTCACAAGCATAAGAACAAGCGTAGTAACGGGAATAGGCAGTTTATCCTTTTTCATATAATAAATCTGCATAGGCTGTCCTCCTGTAGCAGAAGGTGTAATACAGCTGAAGAAAAATCCAACAAAGGAATATAGGGCGCAGTGACCCATTTTTACCTTTGCCCCAAGACTTTTCATCATATAATAAATAATAACCGACTCTCCCAGAATAAACAGCACCACACAAATAAGAGACAGAAAAAGATACCCTTTGTCTGCCGTGCGGGCAGCCGATAAAATTTCATTTACGTCCTTTCCATGAAAAACAAGATACATAGTCAGGCTAAAAACCGTCAGTAAAAACAACAGGTTTATAATTGTCTTTTTCTTATTCATCGCTCATTTTCCTCTTTCATCTCCTCTCGAAAACGTCGGATTTCGACATTTCAGTTCTAGTATATCATATCATCGTGCAAAAGCATATGATAAAATATACAAAAATGGAGGTGTATTATTTGAAACCGCTTCTGAAAGTACGGGACATCTGTCTCACATATCACAGTATTAACGGGGAAATCGAAGCCCTTTCTCATATATCTTTTCAATTAATGCCCGGAGAATTTCTTGCCATTGTCGGTCCTTCCGGCTGTGGAAAATCCACTCTTTTAAACTTGATTGCAGGGCTTTTACAAACAACGCAGGGAGAAATCCTCATGGACGGTATTCCTGTATCACAGGGAAATTCAAGAATCGGGTACATGCTTCAAAAAGACCATCTTCTGGAATGGAGAACCATTTACAAAAATGTCCTTCTCGGTCTGGAAATTCGAAAAGAACTGACTCCGGAAAAACTTGCCTATGTAGAAGAAATGCTCACATCCTACGGGCTTGACAAATTCCGCGACGCAAAACCTGCCGAGCTTTCCGGGGGAATGCGGCAGCGCGCCGCCCTTATTCGCACCCTTGCTCTGAAACCAGATCTTCTTCTTTTAGATGAACCGTTTTCTGCTCTTGATTATCAGACACGCCTTAATGTCAGCGATGACATTGGAAAAATTCTGAAAAAAGCAAAAAAACCGGCAATTCTTGTAACCCACGATATTTCGGAGGCAATCAGCATGGCAGACAGGGTTTTAATTCTTACAGCCAGACCTGCCTCTGTCAAAAATATAATTCCCATTCACCTTGATATAGAAAACCGCACTCCACTTTCCTCAAGAAATGCGCCGAATTTTAAATCGTATTTTAACCTCATATGGAAGGAGCTGAACGAAAATGAATGAACCATCTCTCGCTCAGATACAATTTCTCAAATCTAGAAAACGAGAAAAACAGTTTATTTTTACGGCAAGATGCCTGATTTTCATTGTTTTTCTGATTTCCTGGGAATTAAGTGCAAGAACGGGAGTCATCGATTCCTTTATTTTCTCAAGCCCTTCCCAAATTGCTCTTTCTTTTCGCCATATGTGGCTGGAAGAAGGGCTTTTTAACCATATTGCCGTTACCTTAAAGGAAACGCTTCTAAGCTTCTTCTTTGTTGTAATCTTTGGAACAGGCGCTGCTGTTCTTATGTGGGGAATGCCAAAGCTTTCCAAAATCTGCGAACCGTATCTCGTGGTATTGAACAGCCTTCCAAAATCAGCCCTTGCCCCGCTTCTTATTGTATGGCTTGGAGCAAATCAGCGCACCATTGTGATTGCCGGTATGTCCGTTGCCATTTTTGGCACAATAATCAATCTGTATACCGGTTTTCAGGAAGTTGATCCTGAAAAAAGAAAGCTGGTAAATACCCTGGGAGGCGGAAAAAAGGAAGAACTTTTCAAAATTGTACTTCCCTCTTCTATACCTCTGATTTTAAGTATTATGAAGGTAAACATCGGTCTGTGCCTTGTAGGCGTCATCATAGGGGAATTTATAGGCGCCAGACAGGGTCTTGGATACCTTATTATTTACGGAAGCCAGACCTTTAAGCTTGACTGGATGCTTACCTCCATTTTTATCCTCTGCGTAATAGCCATGACTTTATATGGCATACTGGGATTTGCGGAAAAACGCTACCGGAAACATTTCTGACCGGTTGTCTTCTCATATATAAGAACGAAACAGAAGCGCTTCTGGATTCAGAGCGCTTCTGTTCACATCTATAATTTTCAACATTTTTTCTTCTATTTCTCTGTATTTTTTTTGTTGAATTTTGTTATTTTTCATGATAAAATCTCCCTATCACTTATTTATATTTTCTAAAATCCTATTTCAAGGAGGACAACATATGAAGCAAAGACACTTAATCAGAAAATCTGCGGCTGTTTTTACTGCTGCTGCCCTCGGTCTCTCCGCTGCCCCTGTTTCTGTATGGGCTGAAGACGACTACAAAACACAGGCAAAAGATTCCCTTGCCGGATTTGCAAAGGATATTGCAAAACAATACGAAAGTTCTATGTCTGCTGTAGATACGAACGCCGACTTCTTTGGCGTAAAAATGAACCTGGGACTTTCCATTGACCCAAGTGTTGCACCTATGTTAAGCAGTCTGGCGGGTATGGATATGTCATGGCTTTCCAAAATTTCCATTATCGCAGATGAAAAATTCCAAGATAATGCTCTTGGCATAAAATATGACATTCAATTAAATGACACCGAAATCTGTCCTGTTAACCTTTATATAGATACCGCTACAAGCAATGCTTATCTGAATGCGCCAACCGTCTTTGACGGTTATATCCTTGAAAGTGCTGAAGCGCTTACAGAAAGTATAGAAGGTGCTGAAGATGCTGCCGGGGTTCCTTCTGAAGCGTTTTCTGTTTTTCCCAAAGGTTTTTCCATGAATGAATACATGAAAAATCTTCCATCAGCCAAAGATGTAGAAGATCTTTTAAATCGTTACGGTTCCATTCTTATTGATAAGGCAGACGAAACCGAGGCTGTAGAGGAATCTATATACGCATTCGGCGCAGAGCAAAACTGTACCAGATATACAGGTTATTATCTCCCTTCCACAATTAACAGCATGGGGAAAGAACTGGCTGTTGCTGCAAAGGAAGATGCACAGTTAAAACAACTGATTGAAAATCTGGGCAGCCTTTATGCTCCGGAAGAAGACTTTTTTGATTCTTTTATTGCAGCCCTTGAATCCTCCGGCGGTGATGAAGTTCCCTCTGATGAGGAAGGCTTCTTAACCTTCTCTGTATGGAAAGATGAAAGCGGCAGAACTGCTGGTTTTGAAATCTCTGTTTTTGGCGGAACAGACCCACAGACAGGAGAAGACTCTGTTGTAAGTTTTGTTTATCAGAACCCAAAACAGGATAACAACAGCGGACTTTCCATTTCCTTTTCCGATGGCACCAATTACCTGGATTTACAGGGAAGCGGAACCATTACCGACGGAAAATTAGACGGAATGTACACACTCCACTATAACAGCGACATTCTTTTCCATGTAAATGTAACAGATTATGACACAGAAGCCGCAAAATCCGGTTCTATCATCGGAAAATACAGCTTCAAAGCAGCAGAAGGGCTTGCAGGAGCAAATGAAGAATTATATTCCATGCTGTCCGCTTTTACTCTGGACGCAGACGTAAATATTCAGGCAGCAGAACAGAATTATTCTCTTTCTCTTGTATCAAATGATACCGCACTGGCAACCCTTGATGTAAACATGGTTCCTTCCAGCGATATGGAAATCCCGGATTTCGCTTCTCTGGAAAATGTTTATGATGCAAACGACGAAACCGCCATGAACGGAATCGCCGCTACTTTAAATCTTGACAGTGTATTAAACAATCTTCTCACAGCCGGTATGCCGGAAGAACTTTTAATGGCACTGTTATACGGCGATGCAACAGAAGAAGCCTATACAGAGGAACCTGGTGCAGAAGTTCCTGCTGAGACAGAAACTCCTGCCGATACCGCAGCTGCCGCTTAAATTTTCGCTTTAAAAAATCCCTCTCTCCGTTTTACGGAAAGGGGGATTTTTATTATCATTTTTATTATGATTCCTTTTTCTGTTTTGACGGCGGAATCTCCGCTACTCTTGTATTTTTAAAACCTTCTCCCAGAACCTCATTTGATTCCATAATAATTGTAAATGCCACTGGATCTACCTTTTTCACAGCTTTTTCAACCATGTACATTTCTTTTGTGCTGCAGGCACACATTACCACATCCCTGTGATCCTGCTGGTATCCGCCTTTTGCCTTGATAATTGTCGTTCCTCTTCCGCAGGTATCGTCGATTTTCTTTGCAATCTCCGGACCCTTGTCTGTCACGATCAGAGTGAGCTTTCCTGCGTTGATTCCGTACATTACCTTATCTACGGCAATGGCAAAAATATAGTTGATAATCATGCCGTAAATAATACCGTCTACATCCTTAAAAATAATTCCACCTACGAGAATAATTCCCACATCGGAAAGAAAGGCGATTTTCCCAAGAGAAAGATGCGGGCGCAGCGCCTTTGCAGCCATAATAATAAAATCAGAACCTCCTGTAGAAGAATTTCGCATATAAATCATAGCATATCCAAGTCCCCCTAACACGCCGGTACAAATGGTTGCAAGAAGACGTTCTCCCTGATAAACCGGAAAAAGAGGCGCTATATAATCAATAAATACAGATGAAATAATCATACATCTGACGGAACGGAAAAAGAAACCCTTTCCAAGAAGCTTATAACAGAGAAGCGCTACCGGAATATTAAGAAAAATAGTAGTAAGACCAATAGGCAGCCCGAAAAGCCGATAAAGTATCATAGAAATTCCCGAAAAACCTGTCATTGGAAATTTAGCTTCCAAAGCAAAATTATAAAGAGCCAGAGCAATCAGAAGACTTCCCAGAATTTCCACAAAAATATCTGTGGCAATCTCTCTTATTTTTTCATTTTTCATGTAAGACCCTCCCTCGAAGTAAATGTTTTGTAAAATCCAAAAAGCAGCGGCGAATCATCTTTTCAGATATAATTCGCTGCTGCTCTTGTTCTGTTTTGTATTATAACCTTTCCCAGTTTAAATGTAAAGTCTCTTTTTTCAGAAGTGCGCTTAAAGCTCCCAGAATGTAATTTTTGCATCTGGCCCCTCCACCAGGGCAGAATACTTTTCAGGATAATAGCGAGTGGAAAAAACCTGCGCTCCATCATTTAAAAATACTTCTACAGACGATACGTCGGCCAGAATCCGCACATTTAAAAGCTCTTTTACAGTACACCTGCGACTTTTTCTTCCTGCTGACACAGAATCATTCTTCTGATCTTGAAAGCACATTTCAAATTCACCGTCTCCGTATTTTAAAATAAGCTCTTCTCCCAGAACAGCATAAAAATGATTGTCCTTTATTTTCTCGACGAAAATCTCATATGTTTTCGTTCTATTTGATTTACGGAAGATTTCTTCCGCTTCCTCTCTGTTTTTCCGCACCGCTTCCAGTTCTCTTACCGGATTTTGCAGCACGTGTCCATTCTTTACAGAAATCTCTCTTGGAAAAGTAAAACAATGCTGCCAGCCGTCTTTTACCGTGTGATTTGTATATTCCGGACAGTCCGGCATTCCCATCCAGGAAATCTGAATTCTTCTTCCGTCTTCCGTCTCAAAAGTCTGCGGGGCATAATAGTCAAATCCATAATCCCAGAGACAATATGAAGAAAGCTGCCCGTCTCCTTTTATATCGCCATTCAGGAAAAAGTAACCGGACTGATAAACATTTCTCTCTTTCCATTCTTCTCCTTCCAGTCCCTGCACAGAAGCAGAAAGAAGCTTTACCCCGTCTACCTCAAAATAATCCGGACACTCCCACATATAACCGAATTTTTCCTTTGTGGAAATTCTATTTTTCAGATTCCAGCTATATTTATCTTTTGATTCAAAAAGAAGAACCTGCCCTTCGTCCTTTTCTGTCCTGGCTCCCTGTACCATATAGTATCTGTCCTTTTCCTTCCATACTTTCGGATCACGGACATGACATGTTACGTCTTTGGGATAATCTCTGTTTCTCATCAGTTCTTTCTTCTGCGAAAAAGACCTTCCATCCTCGCTTATTACAAGAACCGTATTCGCTTCCCTGCCTGTGCGGATATAGTCAAACTCTCCATCTTCCAATTTTACATTTCCAGTATAATAAAGATACATTTTTCCATCTTCTATAAAAGCTGATCCGGAATATACACCGTGACAGTCAAAAGGCTGATCCGGATAGAGCGCCACGCCTTTATATGTCCAGTGAATCATATCCTTACTTATACAATGTCCCCAAAATTTTAAACCTCCCTCTTCATCAAAGGGAGAATACTGAAAAAAGCTGTGAAACTCGCCTTTAAATTCACAAAGCCCATTTGGGTCATTCAGCCACCCCACCGGCGGCATAAGATGAATTTTCTGACGGAAGCGATCATAATGTACCGCTTCCTTTTCTGTTTTTTCCACAAGCTTCCGTAAATCTCTTGTCAAAGCATTCATATTATTTTTTCCTCAACTCCATTATGGGTGTTCCCGATTCTGCTTTTTCAACGAAAAGTTTCTTTCCTTCTGTCTCATCTTCATTTGTAAGGATCATCATAGTTGTTCTTTCGTATCCTGCTTCTTTTACTTCTTCCATATCCATCTCAATCAGAACATCTCCCGCATGAACTTTCATTCCGTCTGACACCATTTTCTTAAAACCTTTTCCATTCAGTTTTACTGTATCAATTCCAACATGGATCAGAATCTCCGCTCCCGCTTTTGTCACCATGCAAACCGCATGACCTGTTTCATAAATATTTAAGATTTCTCCATCACAGGGAGCTTTAATCTTACCTTCCTCCGGCTCGATCGCAACTGTCATTCCCAGAATTTCCTCTGCAAACGTAGCGTCTTTTACCTGAGAAACCGGAATGACGCGTCCTTTTACCGGGCTTGTAAGAATTTCTGTCTCCTGCATTTCCATATCATTCAAACAATCTTTTTCTGTCTTTACATTTTCCGAAACTGCAGGTACTTTTACCGGTTCATTCTGCACATCTTTTACATCATCATTTTTATCTTTGTAAAGAATAAACGAGAGAGCAAAAGCAACACCAACTGCAATTGCCATTTCAATCAAATACTGAACCGGTGCATCCAGACAGAGAAGCACACCGAAAATGCCGGTAACACCGGTTCCTTTTGCTCCCAAATGTACAAGAGAAGCATAAAGAGCTCCACAGCCACCGCCGATACAGCCTGCAATAAACGGCTTAAATAATCGCAGATTAACACCAAAAATAGCAGGTTCTGTAATTCCCATAAACGCACTCAATGAAGATGGAAGCGCAAGAGATTTTATTTTTTTATCTTTTGATTTTAATGCAACCGCAAGAGCCGCAGCACCCTGAGCCACATTCGCAGCACTTGCAAGAGGAAGCCAAAAAGTAACACCATACCGGGCAATCTGTCCAAGGTCAATAGCTGCATACATCTGATGAATACCTGTTACAACAGTAGGTGCGTAAAGACTTCCCATAACAAGGCTTCCCAACCCAAAGGGAAGAGTTAAAAGCCACTGAATTCCGCCAAGGATTGCATTTTCTGCCCACACAAAAACAGGTCCTATAGCCGCCAGAGTAAGATACCCTGTAACAAAAACGCTGACGAGAGGTGTTACAAAAAGATCAAATACCTCCGGCACTATTTTATGAAGCTTTTTCTCAATCACAGACATAAGCCATACTGCAATGACAACAGGAATTACATGTCCCTGATACCCTACCATATCAATATTATACAGTCCGAAAAATACTGGCTGAGTGGCCTGCACCCCTTCCGGCGCAACGGTATAGGCATTCTGAAGAGATGGGTTTATCATAATCATACCAATAACCGCACCCAGGTAAGGATTGGCCCCAAATGCCTTTGCCGCAGAAAATGCAATTAAAATCTGCAGGAACACATATGCAGTATTGCTGAAAAGATTGGCAAATACATACAGCGATCCCGTTGTATCTATGTTGATAAACCCATTGCTGTTCATAAAGTCCAACGAATTCATAATTCCCATTAAAAATCCGCTTGCCACAATGGCAGGAATAATCGGCACAAAAATATCTCCCAAAACTTTAATTGCCCTCATAAACCAGTTCTGTTTTTTCACAGCCGCCTCCTTCGCCTCCGCTTTGGAACTTGCGGTAATACCTGCAGCAGCAATAAACTGTTCAAATACTTTATTTACAGTTCCTGTCCCCAGAATAATCTGAAGTTGTCCGGAAGCCTCAAATACGCCCTTTACTCCGGAAATATTTTCAAGAGCTGTTTTATCTGCTTTTTCATTATCTACAATAACAAGTCGAAGGCGCGTAGCGCAGTGTGCTGCAGAGACAATATTCTTTCCTCCTCCTACATATTGCAGAATTTCTTCTGCCGTCTTCCTGTAATCCATGAATTTCTTCCTTTCCTCTTTTTATTTTATGAAATCGATTTCATATCTTGTTTTTATCATACAGAAAAAAATGCCACTTGTAAAGATGGCATTTTTACTGATTTTTAATATATTTTTTTGTTCATTCTGCTAAATCTGTTTTCCTGTTTTTCTTTTTATTTTATGCCTACGATTTCATATCCAAGTTTCATTTCCACAGGAAGCTGACTTTTTTCTTCCACCTGTTCAAGAAGTAATTCTGCCCCTTTGATTCCACTAGTTTTGTAGCCGAAATGAACTGTTGGAATCCCGCCTGTCACTGCCTTTAAAAACTGATTATCTCCAAAACCAGTTACAAGCACTTCTTTTCTGCCAAGCAAAGTGCAGGCTTCTATTACACCTGCCGCAATGGTGTCTGTTGCGCAGGTTATTACCTCTACATCTTTATTTTTTTCAAGAAGATCGCGTCCCTGTTCATAGCCGGACTCCATTGTAAAATCTGCCTGCCTGTATAATTCTCTGTCTAAAACAAGCTTTTTTTCACGAAGTCCTGCTGAAAATCCATCCTCTCTTCTTGCTCCTGCCGCTTTATCTGCTCTTGTCACTCCAAGATAGGCAATTCTGGTTTTCCCTTTTTCTGCCATTAGCTGAGCCATATCTTTTGCTGCATCGTAATCGTCATGGTAAACACAGCTCACTCCTCTTACTTTCTGCCCGACTACCACTATCGGAACAGAAAGTTCCTCCAAAACTTTTTTGTGCTTTCCTGTAATCACCGTTCCCACAAGAATAATTCCATCCACGGGATAATGCACAAACAAATCCATTGCTTCCAGCTCTCTTTGTGGATTATTATCTGTAATCGATAGCACCATTTGATACCCATTTTCTGAAAGCACCTGACTGATTCCTGCCGTCACGCGGCTGATAGATTCCGAATTGATCTTCGGAACAATCACGCCAACCAAACAGGCTCTTTTCGTGCGGAGTGTCCTCGCCTGAACAGAGGGACGGTATCCCGTTTCCTCGATTGCCTGACGTATTTTTTCTCTCTTTTCCTCGCTTACATAACCGCCGTTCATATATCTGGATACTGCGGCACTGGATACTCCTGCAAGAACGGCAATTTCCTTGATCGTCATAGAATCTCCTTTAAAGAAGACGTTTCAGGAAGTCTTTTAAAGGATTAACATGGCATCCCCAAAGGAGAAGAACCGATACCTTTCCTTTACAGCCTCCTCATAAGCCTTCATAATGTTTTCTTTTCCTGCCAGAGCTGACACAAGCATAAGAAGTGTAGACTCCGGAAGATGAAAGTTTGTAATCAGTCCGTCTATCATTTTAAATTGATATCCCGGATAAATAAAAATCTCTGTCCATCCGCTTCCTGCTTTTAAAATTCCATCCTCTCCTGTGGCAGATTCCAGGGTACGACAGCTTGTAGTACCCACTGAAATTACACGACCGCCGTTTTGCTTTGTCTGATTAATAAGCTCCGCCTGGTCTTCTTCCACAACGTAAAACTCAGAGTGCATATGATGGTTCTCCACATCGTCCACTTTTACCGGACGGAAAGTGCCAAGCCCTACATGGAGGGTTACATGGGCAATTTTTACTCCCATTTTTTCCACCTTTTCCAGAAGATCCTTCGTAAAATGAAGCCCTGCTGTAGGCGCTGCCGCAGAACCTTCATTTTTGGCATACACTGTCTGATAACGGTTTTTATCCTGTAATTTATGAGTAATATAAGGGGGAAGCGGCATTTCTCCCAGCTTATCTAAAATTTCTTCAAAAATCCCATCATAATGGAACTGGATCAGGCGATTTCCTTCTTCCACAACATCCAGAACCTCTCCTGTTAAAATTCCGTCCCCAAATGTGATTTTTGCTCCCGGTCGCGCTTTTTTTCCGGGCTTTACAAGGCATTCCCAGATGTCATTTTCCCTTCTTTTCAGAAGAAGAATTTCGATGACTGCACCTGTATCTGCCTTATGTCCATAAAGTCTTGCCGGAATTACCTTTGTATCGTTAATTACAAGGCAATCTCCTTCTTCCAAATATTCCAGAATATCTGTAAAATGGCGGTGCTCTATGCTTCCGTCCTCCAGAGACAGGTGCATCAGTCTGGAGGAACTTCTGTCTTCCAAGGGATCCTGCGCAATCAGTTCCTGTGGAAGATCATAATAAAAATCTGCTGTTCTCATATCTTATTCTCCTATTTCTCCGTCGGCTTCTTCTTTCCACTGTTTTCGAAGCTGGCGCACAAAATTCCACTCCTTATTTGTAAGATCTGCTTTTTTCAGAAGATCAGGACGCCATTTTGCCGTTCGGATAATAGACTGCTCTCTTCTCCACTTTTCAATATTGGCGTGATGACCGGACAACAAAACCTCCGGAACTTTCTTTCCGTTCCATGTTTCCGGGCGGCTGTACTGAGGGTATTCCAGAAGATTTCCTGCAAAAGATTCCGTCTCTCCAGATTCCTGATTACTTAATACTCCCGGAACCATGCGGGAAATGGAGTCCATCATAACCATTGCCGGAAGCTCGCCTCCGGTGAGAACATAGTCTCCAATGGAAACATAATCCGTCACGATTTCTTCCAGAACCCGCTCGTCGATCCCTTCATAATGTCCACAGAGAAACACAAGATCTTCTTCCATCGCAAACTCCTTTGCCATACTCTGATTAAAGACCTTGCCCTGAGGAGTCAGAAATATGGTGCGCGGTTTTTTTCCTGTCTTTTCCGCAATGGACTGCCACGCAAGATGTACAGGCTCTGCCTGCATCAGCATTCCTGCGCCTCCTCCATATGGATAATCATCCACCTTCTGATGCTTATTAAAAGCAAAATCCCGAATATTTACAGCTTCCAGGCTTAAATACCCATTTGCTATAGCTCTTCCTGTAATACTTGTATTCATTCCGTTTGCAATCATTTCCGGAAATAAAGTCAATACATGAAAATTCATTTATAAAAGTCCCTTCATCAAATGTACAGTCATGGTGCTCTCCTCCACATTTACATCCAGAATACACTCTCGGATTGCAGGAAGAAGAACTTCCCCTCTGTCTTTTGTATCAATCACATAAACATCATTTGCACCTGTTTCCATTACGTCTTTTAATGTTCCGAAAACAGTTCCATCCTCAAGAAGCACATTCATCCCAATCAGATCTGCCACGTAATACTCTCCCTCTTCCAGTTCCTGACCTTCTTCTCTTGGAATCCACAAATCTTTTCCCTTGTACATCTCTATATCATTTATATTATCAATCCCTTTAAATTTCAGGATTGCAAGATTTTTAAAAAACTTTACATTCTGAATTTCCAGTTTTCTAAGCTCGCGACCCGTATCAAGAAGTACATAATCAAGCTCCAGGAAA
>UQJE01000055.1 GCA_900541345.1 uncultured Blautia sp. | reverse complement strand
TCTCCGGAGGGACCTTTAAAGATTGCCCGGGAATTTGGAGTGAAGCCGGAAGAATGTATGTACGTGGGAGATACAGCTACAGATATGCAGACAGGACGTGCGGCGGGAATGTATACAGTAGGCGCTTTGTGGGGCTTTCGTGACAGAAAAGAATTAAATGAAAATGGCGCGGATCTTGTGGCGGAAAGACCGGAAGAGCTTGTGCGGATATATAAAGGTGGAAGAGATGATTAAGCTGGTTGCAAGTGATCTGGACGGAACGCTTCTTTTAAATGGAGCCCAGAAGCTTCCGGAGGAACTGTTTCCTCTTATCAGAGAATTAAAAAAAGAAGGAATTCTTTTTGTGGCGGCAAGCGGACGACAGTATGCAAATATGAAGCGTCTTTTTGAACCGGTTCTTGAAGATATGGCATTTATCTGCGAAAATGGTGCACTTGCTTTTTGGAACGATGAACTTCTTTATGAAGCGGCATTTGAAGAAAACTTGGCAAGAGAAATCACGGAGACGATTTATGCAAAAGAGGGAGCGGAATTTTCTTATTCTACAAGGGATTTTTATTATATGATGCCAAAGACGGAGCATTACAGAAGCCTTATGATAGATGTAGTAAAAAACCATTGTAAGATTGTAAAGAGTTTTGAGGAAATGAAAGAGCCCTGTGTGAAAATTGCGGTATATGAAAGAGGCGGAGTGACGGAGGAATCCATTCGATTCTGGAGAGAAAAATTCGGAGACAGATGCACTGTCGTTACTTCCGGTTTTGACTGGGTAGACTTTATTCCCTTCGGAACAAATAAGGCGAGAGGCATTCGAAAATTTCAGGAGATTTTAAATGCTGCACCAGGAGAATGCGTAGGGTTCGGGGACGAGTATAATGATATAGAAATGCTCAAAAGTGTAACATACGGTTTTGCCATGTCACACGCAAAACCAGGTGTAAAAACTGCGGCTTTTTATGAAGCGCCGGCTGTTTTGCCGGTATTAAGAAAAATTATAGATACAAAAGGAAAAATAGAGGAGGTATTTTAAAATGTATACAGAGGAGTGCATTTACACATTTTTAAAAAATCAGAGTCAGCTTTTTGACGAACCAGTTGCGGAGACATACGAGGAGGCAGAGGAATTTCTGGAAGATTGTATGGCGGTTGTTCTCGATTCTTTAAAAGAAGTAAAACAGTATCTTGATGAACTTGGAGCAGATGTAGACGGTATGTCACTTGAAGATATTAGAGATGCAAGCGAAGTATTTGAACTTCCTGACGGAACCTGGCTTGTAGTAGAGGGATGATGGAATGAATGCAGAAGAAATTGTAAAACTGCAGAGGGCATATTACAGGGCGGGGAATACCCGCCCTTATGTTTTCCGGAAGAAAATGCTGGAAACATTGGAAAAAACAGTGAGAAAATATGAAAGTCAGATAAAGGATGCCTTATATGAAGATTTGCATAAATCCTCGCAGGAAGCATATATGACAGAAATTGGGCTGGCATTAAGTGAGATTTCCTATGTAAAGAGGCATTTGCGCAGATGGATGAAAGAAAAAAGGGTGCCGGCTCCTCTTGTGCATTTTCCGGCATATGGGCGCGTTATTCATGAGCCGTATGGAGTTGTTCTTATTATGACACCGTGGAATTATCCGTTTCTTCTAAATCTGGGACCTCTCTGTGATGCCATTGCAGCGGGAAACTGCTGTGTACTTAAGCCTTCCGCATATGCCCCGGCATCGTCTCGCCTTTTAAAGAAGATGATGCAGGAAGCCTTTCCGCAAGAATATATTACGGTAGTAGAAGGTGGAAGAAAGGAAAACTGTCTTCTTCTGGAAGAGAGATTTGACTATATTTTCTTTACCGGAAGCCCGGAGGTAGGAAAAACAGTAATGGAAAAAGCCGCTGCCCATCTCACACCAGTCACGTTGGAGCTTGGCGGAAAAAGCCCCTGTATTGTGGACGAAACAGCAAATGTAAAAATGGCTGCAAAACGCATTGCATTTGGGAAATTTATAAACTGCGGACAGACTTGTGTTGCACCGGATTATGTGCTTGTGCATAAGAAAAAGAAAGAGGAGCTTATAAAAGCTCTGATTTACTGGGTGAAAGTTTTTTGGGGAGAAAATCCCCTTGATCATCCTGATTATCCCAAAATGATAACAGAAAAGCATTTTCAGAGAGTATCTGGTCTTATGTGTGAAGGAAGAATTCGCCTGGGAGGAGAGACTGACAGAGGGAAAATGCAGATTACACCTACGATTATAGACATGGTAAAATGGGAATATAAAATAATGGGAGAAGAAATTTTCGGACCTGTGCTTCCTGTTATGGAATATAACGATACAGAGGAGCTTTTGAGAGTTTTAGAAGAAAAGGAGAAGCCTTTGGCATTGTACCTTTTTACAGGAAGGAGAAAAGAAAAAGAAAAAATTCTTTCCGCTTTGTCTTTCGGAGGAGGCTGTGTAAACGATACGCTGATGCACCTTGCGACACCATATATGGGATTCGGAGGTGTGGGGAAAAGTGGCATGGGCAGCTATCATGGACGAGACGGATTTGAAACTTTTTCTCACAGGAAGAGCATTCTCCACAGAGGAGTATTTCCCGATTTGCCTGTGCGGTATCCAGTATACAGTAAAAAGAAGGAGAAATTTATCCAAAAGTTCCTTAAATAACAAAAATTTAACTTTTTTGTAAAGGATACTTGAGAAAAAACGGGAAATAAGTTACAATACTGTTACAAGTGAAAAGCTATTTATAGAATAAAGGAGGACAGTTATGAAGGGTAAAAAAATATTGGCAGTGATTATGACTGTATTTATGATGTTGTCATTACTCCCGTCTATGGTTTTTGCAGCGGCAGTTCCGTCAGGGGAACTTGGCGGAAAGCTGAAAATCAAGGGAGCGGCAGCTGTGGGCGTTACATTAAGCGCAGACTATGGAAAAGTAACGCCAGAGGGCGTAACGGACGATTATGTAAGTTTTAAATGGTCCAGAAAAAATGGCGAGGAGCTTACAGAACTGGGAACAGAGAAAACATACAAGGTAACAGAGGAAGATCTGGGACTGGAGATTGTTCTTGAGGTAACAGGAGCAGAAGCGCAGGGTGTGACAGGAAAGCTCACTGCTACTACATGTCCTGTAGCTGCAACAGAGGAAGAGGCAGAGAAGCACAAAATGGAGCAGCATGCAGATGAGAATGAAACAGAGGAAGTTCCTGAAAACGGTGAAGAGCAGCCGAAAGAAGAAAATGTAGAAGAAATTCCAGCACCGGAAGAAAACGCAGAAGAAATTCCAGCACCGGAAGAGAATACAGAGGGAGAGACTCCTTCTGAAGAGCAGCTTCCGGAGGGAACGGAAGAAAACCATATTCCTCAGGGAGAGGAAGAAGTATTTTATCCGGATGGAGAACAGCCTTCTGAAGAAGCAGTACCGGAAGAAGGCACAAATTCCGAAGAAAAGGGAGAAATTGCAACAACCGAATATAAAGCAGAAGCGGTTCTTACAACAGAGGATGGGACAGGAGTTCTGGATTTCGGAACTCTGTTTTATGGATATACAGAAGAAGAGCTTCCGGAAGAGCAGTATGTAACCATAAAAAATACAGGAAATGTTGAGCTGAATTTTGCGAATATAGCTCCGGAAAGTTTTATGGTTCAGGATGTAGAGAATCCGCTGAAACCGGGAGAAGAGGTTACACTTTGGATTATTCCAAGGATGGGACTTACACCGTGGGAGTATGACGATACACTTTCTTATACAACACAGGAGGGGGCAGCTGTATCTGTTCAGGCAAAAGTGAGTGTAAAAGAGCCGGAAGCAACACCGACACCGGAAGCAACACCGACACCGGAAGCAACACCGACACCGGAAGCAACGCCAACTCCAGAGGCAACGCCGACACCAAAACCGGAATATAAACTTTCTGCATCACCGGAAACACTTGATTTTGGAAAGGCAGGAACAGGATATACAGAAGCTCCGGCTGCTCAGACAGTTACCGTTACAAATGAAAGTAATGCAAAACTTTCCATTATGGAGCTTCAGAGCCAGAACTTTACAGTAAGCGCTCTCAATGCTTCTGATCTGGAACCGGGAGACAGCGTTGCATTTACAGTGGAACCGAAAACAGGACTTGCAAAAGGCGAGTATGTGGAAACCATTTATCTTTATCCGGTTATTAACGGAGAGGCAGGAGAAGCTCTTGCATCTGTAACAGCAAAATTTACAGTAGAGGATGTAAAAGTAGCGAAGCTTACAGCAACGCCGGGAACACTTGATTTTGGTAAAGTGCAGGCCGGATATGCAGAAGCTCCGGGAGCTCAGACAGTGACAGTTACAAATACAGGAAACATGGTGCTTCATCTGAATCAGCCTTCTGCAGGAAGTTTTGAGGCAGGCGCATTATCTGCTGCAGAGCTTGCACCGGGAGAGAGCGGCAGCTTTACCCTTGTACCAAAGAAAGATCTGGGAGAAGGACAGTATCTGGAAGAGATTAAGGTAACGAGTCAGGAAAATGCAGAGGCATCTGTAACAGCGTCTTTCCTTGTGACAAAAAATACAGTGAAATTAAAAGGAATTCAGAAACCGGCAGACATTAAGGATATTAAAAATGGTGTTGAGAAATCAGCGGCAGGACTGAAACTTCCGGCAACTGTAGAGATTGATACGACAAATGGAAAAATGAAGGCGAATGTAAAATGGGATGTGGCAGGCTGTGCATATAATGTATCTTCCAAAGAAAGCCAGACCTTTGATGTAACAGGAACAGTGAGTCTTCCAAAAGGAATTGAGAATCCGGATAATGTTTCTCTTTATACTTCTGTAAAAGTAACAGTAAATGCGCGTTCAGCAGCAGTTCCGGACGCTTCTCAGAATAAAATTACAGGAATCGCTTCCGATGGAAAGTATACAACAGAGACAAAGATTACATTTGAAGCAATCGGTGCAGGAATGGATAATGCAGATCCGGTAAAAGGAGATATGCGCTACCTTCCGGCAAAATGGAATGTACTTGAGGACAGAAGCTGGGAAAGTGCACCGTACAGTGCAACATTCCGTATGGGACAAAGCGGTGATTATGCGTTAAAGGTTACATTTAACCAGCAGAAGTATGATGGAAGCAAGTGGACAAATACAGGGGCAACCGATGTAAAACAGGTGAAATTTTCTGTTTCAAACGGAAAAGGAGTAACTGTTACGCCAACTCCGAAAGCAAATCAGAAAAAACCTGTTCTCACAGGCGATAATACCATGATTCTTCCGTTTGTAATCATACTGGCTGTGGCAGCTCTCTGTATTGTTGGGGTTGTTGTATACCGCAGAAGGAAAAAATAAAAGCAATTAAATAAAAGAAAAACTTTGTTAGCACTCGTTTTTTGCGAGTGCTAATTTTTCTCTTGACTTTTTCTTTCGAAGGAAGTAATATATGTTTTGAACGTTACGGGAAATACAGTAATATCAAAGGAGAGTGAATTACATGTCAGTAAAACGCGGTAGTTTATCAATTAACAGTGAGAATATTTTCCCGATTATTAAAAAATGGCTGTATTCCGACCATGATATTTTTGTAAGGGAAATGATTTCCAATGGTTGTGATGCAATTACAAAGCTTCGTAAGCTGGAAGTAATGGGAGATTACACATTTCCGGAGGATTATAAGGCGAAAATTGAAGTTATTGTAAATCCGGAAAAGAAAACATTAAAATTTGTGGACAATGGTATCGGTATGACTGCCGATGAGGTAGAAGAATATATCACACAGATTGCGTTCTCCGGTGCGACAGAATTTCTTGAAAAATACAAGGATAAGACAACGGATGACCAGATGATTGGCCATTTCGGACTTGGATTTTATTCTGCATTTATGGTTGCAGACGAGGTGCATATAGATACTCTTTCTTACAAAGAAGGTTCGGAACCGGTGCACTGGACTTGTGACGGCGGTACAGAATATGAACTGGTTGAGGGCAGCAAAACAACGCCTGGAACAGAGATCACATTGTTTTTAAATGAAGAGAGTGTGGAATTCGCAAATGAATACAGAATGCGCGAGGTAATTGAGAAATACTGTTCTTTCATGCCGGTTGATATTTACCTTTCAAAAGAAGATGCACCACAGGAATATGAGACCATTGACGAGGCAGATTTAAGAGACGATGATGTTGTTGTAGAACATATTCATGAAGAGGCAAAGACAGAAGAAAAGGAAAATGAGAACGGAGAAAAGGAAATTGTGGAAGTTTCTCCTGCAAAGGACAAAGTAAAAATCAATAAACGTCCTGTTTCCTTAAGTGATACAAAACCTCTGTGGACGAAACATCCGAATGAATGTACAGACGAAGAGTACAAAGAATTTTACCGCAAGGTATTTATGGATTATAAGGAGCCGCTGTTCTGGATTCATCTGAACATGGATTATCCGTTTAATTTAAAAGGTATCCTTTACTTCCCGAAAATCAATACAGAATATGATTCTATTGAGGGAACCATAAAGCTTTATAATAATCAGGTGTTTATTGCAGATAATATCAAAGAAGTGATTCCGGAATTCCTTCTTCTTCTCAAAGGCGTCATTGACTGTCCGGATCTTCCGCTTAATGTTTCCAGATCTGCTCTTCAGAATGATGGTTTCGTGCGTAAGATTTCTGAGTATATTACGAAGAAGGTGGCAGACAAGCTTACCGGAATGTGCAAAACGGACAGAGAATCTTATGAAAAGTACTGGGATGACATCAGTCCGTTTATCAAATTCGGCTGCATTAAAGATACAAAATTTGCAGAGAAGATGAGCGACTACGTTCTTTTCAAAAATCTCGACGGCAAATATCTGACATTAAAGGACTGCGTTGAAGAAAATAAGGCAGCAGAAGAATCGGAGAAACCGGCAGAGACAGAAGAGAAGAAAGAAACAGATGAAAATGCAGAGGAGAAGCCTTCTACTGTTATTTACTACGTGACAGACGAAGTACAGCAGAGCCAGTACATCAATATGTTTAAAGAAGCAGGAAAAGATGCTGTGATTCTGAAACATAATATTGATACTCCGTTTATTTCTCATCTGGAACAGAAAGATCAGAATTTGAAGTTCAAGAGAATTGATGCAGATCTGACAGACGAGCTTCGCGAGGAAGGGACGACTGATGAAGAAACAGTAAAATCACTGACCGATCTTTTCCGCAAAAACCTGAATAAAGAGAAGTTGGAAGTTCGTGTGGAAAAACTGAAAAATGAAAATGTGGCAGCTATGATCACACTTTCAGAGGAAAGCCGCCGTATGCAGGATATGATGAAAATGTACAATATGTATGGTATGGATTCCTCCATGTTTGGTGGCGGAGAGACTCTTGTTCTCAACGCAAACCATCCGCTTGTAAAATTCATCGTGGACAACGGAGAGGCTTCACAGGTTCCTGTGATCTGTGAACAGCTCTATGATCTGGCAATGTTAAGTCATAAACAGCTTTCACCGGAAGAAATGACAAAATTTGTACAGAGAAGCAATGAAATTCTTTTAATGCTTGCAAAATAAGAAAAATACTGAGAAATGGTCTCTGCTTAAACGGCAGAGGCCATTTCTTGCATATATACAATAGTGCAAATTGTTCTGTAATAACAATTATAATCTTATATTCTGATACAATTAAGTGTAAATAATCCCGTTTTATATAGAATGAGAGATGCTGATTAAGCTACATCTATTTTTGACGAAAAATCCCGAATTTTTTAGATAAAATCAAAAATATGATAAAAAGTCGTATGATAATAAAATAATGAATTTAGGAGGAGAGAACATGAGAAAAGTATATGGATTAATCAGAAGATTAGGGGCAACCTCAAAATATAAGGGGTATTATACACTGGCAGAAGCAGTAAAAATGACAATGGAAGTGCAGGAAGACCAGGAAGAGCCCATGAAAATAACGAAGGATATTTATCCCAGTCTTGCCAAAAAGTTTAAGTCCACACCTATGAATGTGGAACATAATATTCGTACAGTTGTCAATGTCTGTTGGAATACAAATAAAAATACACTTGAAAAAATCGCCGGTTATCCGTTGAATTACAAACCAACAAACAGTGAGTTTGTAGATATGCTTGCGTATTATCTGAATGAACCGGAAGATGTAGAAAATTAATCTGAGACCTTTTCAAAATCAATCTGATGATTCTGCATAAACTGAAGAATCATATCGTCCCACAGAGGACCTGGCCTTACACCGGGAGTAAAGGTGTGAAGAGAAATGCCGGTTGTGCATAAAACATTCTGGTTTCGATACTGTATATTCAGATAAAAATTTCCAATGTCCGAAAGAGAGCTGGCTTGATCCGGAAATAATCTGGTGATTTCGGAGTAGGGAAGCTGAAATATAATTTTAAAATGAAGAGGAAGACGTTTCCCTCTGATAACAGAACAGCAGTAAGGTTTTATTTCTTTCCATAAAGCGTAAGAACGTCCGCTTTCATGAAGAGCAGTCTGTTCATCAGAATCAAAAAAATCATTCTGAAGCTTTCCGTTGATAAAAAAAGTTCCGAAAGTCGTGATAGAAGCCTCAGTTACCAGAAAATGGTCAAAGACTTCTCCAATAAAAAGCTTATTTGTAAAATCTTTTAAATTCGTTATGTTTAGTGCTAGCATATGGGTACTCCTTTATCAAGTATGAGAATATTATAAAACAGATAAGAAAAAAAGAACAGAGTTTTTAAAAAAGACTTTTCAAAACAGGTTGTATGTGATAATATAAATCTGGTATTCAAAACTACATGTAATGGAAAAGAGGACGATATAATTGAGCTATAAGATTGTAATAGATAGTTGTGGAGAATTTTTAGAACAGTGGAAAACAGATGATCGTTTTGAGTCTGTTCCCCTTGTACTGACAGTTGGCGGAGAAAATATTGTGGACGATGAGACATTTGATCAGGCAGAATTTCTGAAAAAAGTTGCCGCCTGTGAAGAATGCCCGAAATCTGCATGTCCTTCTCCTGAAAGATATATGAAGGCATTTGAATGTGAGGCAGAGCGTATTTACGCAATTACATTATCATCAGAACTCAGCGGTTCTTACAACAGCGCAGTTCTGGGAAAAAATCTTCTTCTGGAAGAGCATCCGGAGAAGAAGATTCATGTGTTTAATTCCCGTTCCGCTTCTGTAGGAGAAACTTTGATTGCAATGAAAATCGAAGAATGTGAAAATGCAGGTCTCAGTTTTGAAGAGGTAGTGCGTACGGTAGAAGAATATATTTCCGGACAGAATACATTTTTTGTACTGGAAAATCTTGATACACTGCGTAAAAACGGACGTTTAAGCGGTGTGAAGGCATTTGTGGCAACTGCTCTTAAAATTAAGCCGGTTATGGGATCTACAGATGAGGGAACGATTTGTCAGTTAGACCAGGCAAGAGGTATGAATAAAGCGCTTGTAAAAATGATGGAACACATTGTTTCCAAAACATCAGATGGTGAAAATAAAGTTCTGGCTATTTGTCACTGTAACTGTCCGGAACGAGCTGAGATGTTTAAGGAGGCCATTGCAGAAAAACTGAATCCTGCGCAGATTATCGTGTCAGTACCATGTATGCAAATGACGGAGGAATTATTGTAGCGGTTTGATACTTTTCTTTTAAAAAGGAATGTGGTATAATATCTCTAAAAATACTGGAATTTTATACAGATAGGAGATAGCGGATATGAGCCAGAAAAAAGTCGATGCTTATAAAAAAGAAAAAGCAAATCGTGAAAAACTGATAAAAAAGGAGAAACGTATTCTCATGCTTGAAAAGCTGGCGGGAATCGCAGTCTGTGCGGTAGCAGTATGCTGGATTGGATTTTCCGTATATGATAAGAGTCAGGAAGACAAAGAGACAGTTGTACAGGAGACAGAAATGGATACAGCAGCTCTGGACGAATATCTTTCTTCTTTAACTGCAGAAGCGACAGAAAAATAAAATAGAATGTAGATATGATTAAAAAAGGGATTCCGTCGGTGGACGGAATCCCTTTTTGTTACAGGCTAAAAAGCCTGATACAGTTACCAATTACGAAATTATAATTTTGTAACGTTGGCAGCCTGCATTCCACGAGCGCCTTCTGTTAAGTCGTAAGTTACAGCCTGGCCTTCTTCAAGGGATTTGAAGCCTTCACCGTTGATAGCGGAGAAATGTACGAAAACGTCTGCTCCGTCTTCACCTGTGATAAATCCATAACCTTTTTCTGCGTTGAACCATTTTACAGTTCCCTTGTTCATTTCGTGTTACCTCCATAAAAATAAAAGTTAAAAAGCTGTTTTCTGGCGAAAAAAATCACCAGATTTTACAGACTATATCATGTAAATATAATCTCTAAAAACTAGTGATTTTACATTAAATAATCTTTATGTGTCTTGATTATATATCCCTGTTTTTAAAATGTCAAGGAGAAATAAAAAGAGTTGGAAAAAAGTGCTTTATTAAATGGTGGATTTCGTGTATTATGTATATCAGAAAGAAGATATTACAATATATACATAAAATCAGGAAGGGAGCGATTTGTATGGGGATTTTAATTCGCCAGGGACGCATTATAGATGCTGCGACCAAAACCGATAAGGTTGGAGATATTTATATTGAAGATGGTGTCATCAGAGAAATCGGTGATAAATTAGAGAAAAAGGAAAAAAATGACAGGATAATCAACGCAAAAGACTGTCTTGTTATGCCGGGCCTCATTGACCTTCACGTGCATTTGCGCGACCCGGGACAGACAGAAAAAGAAGATATAGAAAGCGGCACAAGAGCTGCTGCAAGAGGCGGTGTGACAACAGTAGTGGCAATGCCGAACACAACGCCGGTTATTGATAATCCGGACAGGGTAGAATATGTGCATAATAAGGCAAAACAGCTGGCACCGATTCATGTACTGCAGTCAGGAACTGTCACAAAGGGACAGAAAGGGGAAGAACTTTCTGATATTATCGGTATGGCAAAAGCCGGCATTCCTGCCATTACAGAAGATGGAAAATCCGTTATGAACAGCCAGATTTACAAGGATGCTATGGTGCTTGCTGAAAAATGTAAAATACCGGTATTTGCCCATTGTGAGGACATTGACCTTCGCGGTACAGGCTGCATGAATGAGGATGAAAATGCAAAGCGCCTTCGTCTTCCGGGAATCAGTAATGCAACAGAGGACGCGATTGCAGCGAGGGATATTTTCCTTGCGCTTGACACTGGAGTGCATCTTCATTTATGTCACTGTTCTACAGAGGGTGTTGCAAATATGATGGAAGTGATCAGAGAAAAAAACATTCCGAATGTAACGGCAGAAGTCTGCCCGCATCATTTTATTTTAACTTCAGATGATATTGACAGAGACAATCCCAATTACAAAATGAATCCGCCTCTTCGTACAAAGAAAGATGTGGAAGCACTGAGAAACGGGCTGAAAGACGGAAGTATTCAGGTAATCAGTACAGACCATGCACCTCATAGTGTGAGGGATAAATCCGGTTCTATGAGAAGCGCAGCCTTCGGTATTGTAGGACTGGAGACAAGTCTTGCCCTTACTTACACAGAACTTGTGGAAAAAGGCGTTCTTACAGAGCTTCAGATGGTGGAAAAAATGAGTTGGAATCCTGCACAGATTCTTGGTCTTGACAGGGGAACCATTCAGGAAGGGCGCCCTGCAGATGTGATTGTAGTAGATGTAAAACACAGCTACAAAATCGATAAGACAAAATTTGTATCCAAGGGACGCAACACACCGTTTGATGGCTGGGAAGTAAAAGGAAAAGTCCTTTATACAATCTGTGATGGAAAAGTTGTATTCCAGGAAGATGAAAATTGATAAATAAGAACACAAAAGTAAACATATATTTCGGGAGGAACCATTCATGATTAACAAACTGATTGAAAAAATTCAGAAGACAAACGCGCCGATCGTAGTAGGACTGGATCCTATGATGAATTATATTCCTGCACATATTCAGGATAAGGCATTTAAGGAATACGGAGAAACTCTGGAAGGCGCTGCGGAAGCAATCTGGCAGTATAATAAAGGAATCATAGATGCAACATACGATCTGATTCCGGCAGTAAAACCGCAGATTGCCATGTATGAACAGTTTGGAATTCCGGGACTTATGGCATATAAGAAAACAATCGATTACTGTAAGGAAAAAGATCTTGTGATCATCGGAGATATTAAAAGAGGCGATATTGGTTCTACTTCTGCTGCATATGCAGTAGGACATCTTGGAAAAGTACAGGTTGGAAGTAAAAAGTATGCCGGCTTTGACGAGGATTTTGCCACTGTTAATCCGTATCTTGGAACAGATGGCGTAAAACCGTTTATTGATGTGTGCAAAGAAGAAAATAAGGGACTTTTTATTCTTGTAAAAACATCAAATCCTTCCAGCGGAGAATTTCAGGACAGAATCATTGACGGACGTCCTCTCTATGAGTGGGTTGGTGAGAAAGTTGCCCAGTGGGGCGAGGAGCATATGGGAAATGGCTATAGCTATGTAGGTGCTGTTGTGGGCGCTACTTATCCGGAAATGGGAAAAGTATTAAGGGAGATTATGCCAAAGACATTTATCCTTGTTCCGGGATACGGAGCACAGGGAGGAAAAGGCGCAGATCTTGTACATTTCTTCAATAAAGACGGACTTGGTGCAATCGTAAACTCCTCAAGAGGAATCATCGCAGCTTACAAACAGGAAAAATATGCAGCTTTTGGTGAGGAAGGATACGCAGACGCTTCCCGTCAGGCTGTAAAAGATATGATAGAAGACATCAGCGGTGCTTTAAATAATCGCTAGGAGGACAGAAATGAAAGCAAAAGAAAAATGCAGAATTGTAAGTCAGGAGTGCATTGCCTCTGATATTTACAGTATGTGGCTTCAGACAGATAAAATTGCCCAAAATGCAGTACCGGGCCAGTTTGTTTCTTTGTATACAAGAGACGGAAGCAAGCTGCTTCCACGTCCCATAAGTCTCTGTGAGATTGACAGGGAAAAAGGCCAGCTTCGTCTTGTGTACCGTGTGACAGGCAAAAATACAGGAACAGAAATGTTTTCAAAATGCCATGCAGGTGTTTCGATTGAAACGATGGGGCCTCTTGGAAATGGATTTCCTCTTTCCGAGGTAAAAGGAAAACGTGTGTTTTTAATCGGCGGAGGAATCGGCATTCCGCCCATGCTTCAGACTGCGAAGAAACTTGAGGCAGAGGCAACAGCAGTTCTTGGATACCGTGACGAGCTGTTCTTAAATGAAGAATTTGAAAAATACTGCCCTGTATATGTTGCAACAGAGGACGGCTCTGCAGGCACAAAAGGAAATGTAATGGATGCCATACGTGAAAACAATCTGGAGGCGGACGCGATTTTTGCCTGCGGCCCGACTCCTATGCTTCGTGCCATCAAAGCGTACGCAGAAGAAAAGAATATTCCCTGCTGGATTTCTATGGAAGAGCGTATGGCGTGCGGAATCGGCGCATGTCTCGGATGTGTATGCCAGTCAAAAGAGGTGGATTCTCATTCACATGTACACAATAAGCGTGTATGTAAGGACGGCCCTGTATTTTTAAGTACGGAGGTGGAGTTATGAGTAAAATGAATGTAACTCTTGCCGGTGTGGAATTAAAAAATCCGGTAATGACAGCTTCCGGTACTTTTGGTTCCGGAGAGGAATACAGCGAGTTTGTAGATTTAAATAAACTTGGTGCAGTTGTGACGAAAGGCGTAGCTAATGTACCCTGGCCAGGAAACCCCACACCGCGTATCACAGAGACAAACAGTGGAATGTTAAATGCCATAGGACTGCAGAATCCGGGAATTGATGTGTTTTGCGAAAGAGATATTCCATTCCTTAAAAAATTTGATACAAAGATTATTGTAAACGTGTGCGGAAAAACAACAGAGGATTATTGTGAGGTTGTGGAACGCCTTGCAAACGAGCCGGTAGATATGCTGGAAATCAATGTTTCCTGCCCGAACGTAAAAGAGGGAGGAATTGCTTTTGGACAGGATCCGAGAGCGCTTGAGGCCATTACAAAAGAAGTGAAGAAATACGCAAAGCAGCCTGTGATTATGAAATTAAGCCCGAATGTAACTGATGTGACAGAAATGGCGCGTGCAGCAGAGGCTGGTGGAGCAGATGTTCTGTCTCTTATTAATACGATCACAGGAATGAAAATCGACATCAACAGAAGAACTTTTGCTCTTGCGAATAAAACAGGGGGAATGTCAGGACCGGCAGTAAAACCTGTGGCAGTAAGAATGGTATATCAGGTTGCGAATGCAGTATCTCTTCCGATCATCGGCATGGGAGGAATCGCCTCCGCAGAAGATGCGCTGGAATTTATTATGGCAGGAGCAACAGCTGTTTCCGTTGGAACTGCAAACTTTTTTGAGCCGCGAACAACAGAAATGGTAGTAGATGGAATCCGTTCTTTTATGGAAAGACAGAAAATAGAAGATATTCACGAGATTATTGGTGTTGTGAAATAATGGGAGGTAAAAATGGAACAGTATAAGCAGGAATTTATAGATTTTCTGATAATGCCTTTCCATAAGTTGATGTAACTTCTTAAATCCTTGTATTTACTGGTATTCTGCAAGATTTTGAAAAACAGTAAAGTGATGTATTATATCATAAAATGGTATAGTTTGATACGAAAATGGTGTACTAAATGGTGTAGTAAATCGGAGAGAATTATTAAATTTAATAAATGAGAATGAGCGGAAGAGTTTAGGTATTGATAATCTTCCGCTTATTTATTGATGTATGTTATGATGTTGCAAAGTAATTATGGAAATTAAAAAGAATATAAAGGGAATTAGAGAAAGAGGTTAAATATGCTTTTCTATTCGTTATCGACTATAAATAGGTGAAAAACCTTGAATTTTCGCCTGTCAAAGATTATTTGCACTACTTTTTTTAGGTGTGTAAAGGTAGGTTGCTAGCTTTTTTTGGCTATGGACTTAATAATATAACTCGAAGGAGGTAACAAGATGAATATCGGTGCAAAAATTATCGAAATAAGGAAAAAAAGAAATATGACACAGGAAGATTTTGCAAAAATCTTTCATGTAACAAGACAAACGGTTTCTAATTGGGAAAATCAAAAAAGTTATCCTGATTTACAAACGCTTGTTCAAATTAGCGATGAATTTGATGTTTCGCTAGATACTTTGTTAAAGGAGGATATGGTCATGGTTAAAAAAATTGACAACTTTAAAGTTTACAAAAAGGCATTTATAGGTTTGACAGCAGGTGTTTTAACTGTTGGGATTTTGGGGTGTGCATATATCGGTATCTGTAAAGTTCAACACAATAATATGTATAAAAGTGTTGAGCGTGCTGGTTTCACTAAAGAATTAAATGAAAAATTCATTGAAAAATATCAAGGAAATTATGCTCTGACAGAAGATGGCGTTGATTATTTGGTAACGCCTAAATCTATTGGAAAATATGAATTAGATACTAATAATTTTTGGCTTACTGCTCGTAAAGGCGATATGGACATTACTATAAACATCGATGAGAATAGAAAAATATTTTTGGCATTATATCCGGGAGAAATTGAAATAGACGAAAAAGGGAATGAAATTGATACATCTAAAAAATTAACAGACGTACAAAAAACACACATGAATAATTTGTTGATAAATAGAAAGGAAGAAATTCTTCCGATTATCAATAGAGCATTGGAATTGTGGGACACTATCAATAAATAAGCGATTTTAATTTATAGTTTTTGTTCATTTACTGTTTAAGCACTAAGCTAAAAAACAATTCAAGTATTGGGAAACTGGCAGTGATAATTTTGAGAAAGTAGTGAGGTCAAGGAACAAGGCGAAGCCGATACGCCGTAGGGCAGTCCTTGACGGAACGGACACAGCCAACAGCACCATGATACAGCAGAGGACTTGAAAGGTCAGAAACCTTGCAAGTCCTCTTGTTTGTTACTGGGCGTTATGTTTTAAGTAAAGTGTTTCTTTCATCAGTTCTTTTTCAAATGCCTTTATGTGACCGCTCTGTATTACATTGTCGATATAAAAGCAATCGTCAGCTTGTGAGTAGGACAGCGTGGAAACTTTTGGTTCATAAGTCTTTGTATCAATTCCATAATAATAGATTGTGACAGTTGAAAGTTCCACGCTGATACTGTCAAAATCTCTTGTGAAAACGCTGTGCTTGTCTGCATGGAAAAAATCAGACGGACATTCGTAGAACTCGGAACTATCTTCTCTTAAAAATAATGGCAGTATGTGTACTTCATTTCCGCTTCGGTTGATAAGGACATAAAAGCGTGGAATGAGGGCGGAATACTGTGTTTTCATTGCGATATATATATCATCTAAATCATCAAGAAGATACTCGGAGCAGGAGTTGTTGTAAAAGACATATTGTAGGGCAGTATCATCTTTTTGAGCATTTTCCATAGGCACATTTTCCCCGTAAAGCCAACGCAAATCTACGTCTAAAGAGTCAGCAATCAGTTCCAGTTTATCTGCTTTCGGATTGTACTGTCCCGAAAGATAGGAACTGAAAGCTCCTTTGCTGATACCAGTATCTTTGACTATATCTACTTGTTTTTTATTTTTTGCTTTCATGGCAAATTTAATCCGTTGTGCGATTGTATTCATCTGAAAACCCTCTCTTTCCATATCCTGTTATAACTTTTCATATCTTATCGTCTAAGGACAATATACCACAAGTTCAGAAAAAAGAAAACAAAAAGTTTATAAAAAACTAAACTTTATATTGCAAAACGAATATGTCTGTGCTAATATACAATTAAGTTCAGAAATAACTGAACTAAAAACGACGTCGTAATAGGAAAATGAAAATATGAGAAACTGACCTATCGGTTCAACGGGGAGAAAGGAACATGTATGCAGATTACATTGACAAAAGAACAGGTAAAAGAAGCATTTGGAGAACTTCGTTTTATGGGTGCGGATAACTGTTACCGCTATGATAAAGACAGTAAGAAGAAAACAGAGGAAGTGGAAGCCTTAAAACTTCATCTTGGAAGCATGAAACTTGGGAACAGCGTGGATATTCGCTTGGAAGCAACGGAACTTCCGAAGATTGAGCCTTATGCTGTGGTGGAACTGGAAGAACCAGTATATGCCCCTTATGTGCAGAGAGGAAACTTCCCTGTATTAGTGGAGAAGATTACCTGTA
>UQJE01000054.1 GCA_900541345.1 uncultured Blautia sp. | reverse complement strand
ACAAGATCCTTAGTCTTGCTCGTCTGCCAGTTCCGACACTTCCGCATATCGCATTTCTTCGGGATGTTTTTTGCTGTTCCCTCGCGACAAATGAGAGTATATCAAAAGAAAAAGAGAAAGTCAACACCTTTTTGAAAAAAAATTAAAAAATTTTCGAGTTTTTTTTGAAAAAAAGAGGAATTTGAAATTTTGTGTAGAATATACTTAATATGAGAGGGTTTATGAAGAGCAGTTTTGTCAGTCTGTGGAGGAAGATGCTATGAGTGCTAATATAAGAGAAAGTATTGAATTCAGAGAGAAACAGATGTTAAGCCCTTATGCTGTATGCAGTGCAGATTCTATAGGACGGGAACATCCGGAGGAAGAATGCGATATGAGGACAGCTTTTCAGAGAGACAGGGACAGGATTCTTCACAGCAAGGCATTTCGCCGTCTGAAAGATAAGACCCAGGTTTTTCTGGCACCCCAGGGAGATCATTACAGAAATCGTCTTACTCATACGTTGGAGGTTTCGCAGATAGCAAGAACCATAGCGAAGGCGCTTCGTTTAAATGAGGATCTGGTGGAGGCAATTGCTCTAGGACATGACCTGGGACATACGCCTTTTGGGCATTCCGGAGAACGGGCTCTCAATGAAATCCACCCGGAAGGTTTTGCCCATTATAAACAGAGTGTGCGGGTTGTGGAGGTTCTGGAAAAAAGTGGAATGGGATTAAATCTTACATGGGAAGTTCGGGATGGAATCCGAAATCACAGAACAAGTGGAAGCCCGTCTACGCTGGAAGGACAGGTGGTACGTTTCTCTGATAAAATTGCATATATTCATCATGATATGGACGATGCACAGAGGGCTGGCATTATTACGGAGGATGATATCCCAATTACTCTTCGTACGCTTCTTGGATATACTACGAAGGAGCGGCTGAACACATTTGTACATAGTATTATTGAAAACAGCATAAATAAAGAAACAATCCAGATGGCGCCCGAGATTGAAGAGGGACTTATGGATATTCGGAGCATTATGTTTCAGGATGTGTACGAGAATCCTCTTGCAAAGAAGGAAGAACAGAAAGCCATCAAAATGCTGACGGAGCTTTATGAGTATTATATTGAGCACCCGGAAGCCATGTCCAGAGAATACAGGGAGCTGATTACAGAAAAAGGAGAGAAAAAATCTCAGGTTGTCTGTGATTATCTTTCCGGAATGACGGATCAGTATTCTATGGAAAAATTCCGGGAAATTTATATCCCTTCCGGCTGGTCTGTTTATTAAACAGAGGAGGGGAATTTCTGGCAAAGGAGGAAGGCAGATGCGGTATTCGGACGATGTGATTGAAGAAGTACGGACGAAAAACGATATTGTGGACGTAGTGTCTCAATATGTAAAACTTACAAGAAAAGGAAGTTCTTACTTTGGCCTCTGTCCGTTTCATAATGAAAAAACGCCTTCTTTTTCTGTGACGCCTGCAAAACAGATGTATTACTGTTTTGGATGCGGAGCAGGAGGAAACGTATTTAATTTTGTTATGGAATATGAAAATTATACATTTGGGGAAGCGCTTTCTTATCTCGCACAGAGGGCAGGGGTGGAGCTTCCCAAAATAGAATATTCCAGAGAAGCGAAGGAAAAAGCAGAGCGAAAAGCCCTGCTACTGGAAATTAATAAGAAAGCAGCCCAGTATTTTTATTATCAGTTAAGAAGAGAAGGTGGAAAATCTGCTTACCAGTATCTTACAGGAAGAGGGTTAAGCGAGGAGACTTGGATATTCCGATAAGTACAGTGACGATCTCTATAAATATATGAAGGCGAAGGGATATTCGGATGAGCTTTTGCGGGAATCCGGACTTTTTAATGCGGATGAGCGGCGGGGAATGTATGATAAGTTCTGGAATCGTGTGATTTTTCCAATTATGGACGTGAATAACCGTGTGATTGGGTTTGGCGGACGTGTGATGGGAGATGGAAAGCCTAAATATCTGAATTCTCCGGAGACGAAGATTTTTGATAAAAGCCGGAATCTTTACGGATTAAATGTGGCGAGAACAACGAGAAAAAATTACCTGATTCTTTGTGAAGGGTATATGGATGTGATTTCCATGCACCAGGCAGGTTTTACAAATGCAGTGGCATCTCTTGGGACAGCCCTCACTTCCGTCCATGCGAGTCTCTTAAAACGCTATACACAAGAGGTACTTCTCCTTTATGACAGTGATGAGGCGGGAATCCGTGCATCACTTCGCGCCATTCCAATTCTCAGAGAGGCGGGAGTGAACGCAAAGGTGGTAAGTCTAAAACCGTATAAGGATCCGGATGAATTTATCAAAAATATGGGACCGGAGGCTTTGGAAGAGCGTCTGTTAAATGCTTCTGACAGTTTTCTGTTTCGGGTACATACAGGGGAGGCAGAAGCAGATATGGAAACGCCTCAGGGACAGAATCGATTTTTTGAGGAATGTGCCCGCATGCTTTTGGAACTTTCTGACGAGTTGGAGAGGAATCTTTATATAGAAGCCATTGTAAAAGAGTACAGGAGATATGGCATCAGCAGTGAAGATTTAAGAAAAAGAGTGAATACCCTTGCTATGAAGGGGACGAGAGCAGAGCAGCGAGTGCAGCCAAAAAGCACAGGGCATGAGACAAAAAAGAGGGAATCAGCAGGAGACAAGGCGCAGAAGCTTATGCTTACCTGGCTTGTTACGTATCCGGGAATTTTTGAGGAAGCAGAAAAGTATCTTTCTCCGTCCGATTTTGTAGTTCCTCTTTACCGTCAGGTGGCGGAAATGCTTTTTGCTCAGAGAAAGGAAGGGGATGTAAATCCTGCTCGTCTCTTAAATGCCTTTACAGACAGCGAGGAACAGAGAGAGGTGGCATCTCTTTTTAATGCTACCATTCATCTGGAAACGCCGGAGGAACAAAACCGGGCATTTTTGGATGCGCTCCTTCGAATAAAGGGAGAGAGTCTTGCAGAAAAAAATAAAAATTGGGACCCAACGGATATGCAGGCTCTTCAGGAGCTGATACAGGCAAAAAAAGAGTTGGAAGACCTTGGAAGAAACGGGCATAAGCTGCATATTTCTTTCGAATAAGGATAAAATATAAACACTATATGGAGGTATAGAACACATATGGAAATGAATATGGGTAAATTCAGCGAGAAACTGGTAGAACTTCTGGAGCTTGCAAAAAAGAAGAAAAACGTACTGGAATATCAGGAAATCAACGATTTCTTTAAAGACCAGCCGCTCGATGTGGAGCAGATGGAAAAGGTATTTGATTTTCTGGAAGCAAGCGGCGTAGACGTTCTTCGTATCACGGAAAATATCGGGGATGATATTATTCTTGATGATGATCTGGAAATTGACGGTCTGGACGATGAGGAAGAAGTAGAGCTTGACAAAATTGATCTATCTGTTCCGGAGGGTGTAAGCATTGAGGATCCGGTACGTATGTATTTAAAAGAAATCGGAAAGGTAAATCTTTTGACAGCCGATGAGGAGACAGAGCTTGCAAAGAGAATGGAGCTGGGAGATGAAGCTGCTAAGAAACGTCTTGCAGAGGCAAACTTACGTCTTGTAGTAAGCATTGCAAAGAGATACGTAGGAAGAGGTATGTTATTCCTTGACTTAATTCAGGAGGGAAATCTGGGCCTTATTAAAGCTGTAGAAAAATTTGATTACAGAAAAGGATATAAATTCAGCACCTATGCAACATGGTGGATTCGTCAGGCAATTACAAGAGCTATTGCAGACCAGGCGAGAACTATCCGTATTCCGGTTCATATGGTAGAGACAATCAACAAGCTGATCCGTGTATCAAGACAGCTTCTTCAGGAGCTGGGAAGAGAGCCGTCTCCGGAAGAGATTGCAGAAGAGATGGACATGTCTGTTGACCGTGTAAGAGAAATTCTTAAGATTTCCCAGGAGCCGGTATCTCTGGAAACCCCGATTGGTGAAGAGGAAGACAGCCATCTTGGAGATTTTATTCAGGATGACAATGTTCCGGTTCCGGCAGATGCTGCAGCCTTCACACTTTTGAAAGAGCAGCTTGTGGAGGTTCTGGGAACGCTGACAGACAGAGAACAGAAGGTTCTTCGCCTCCGTTTCGGTCTTGACGACGGAAGAGCAAGAACGCTTGAGGAAGTAGGAAAAGAGTTTAATGTAACAAGAGAACGTATCCGTCAGATTGAGGCAAAAGCTCTCAGAAAGCTCCGTCACCCAAGCCGCAGCCGTAAGCTGAAGGATTACCTTGATTAAGGAGGAGAATATGCAGTTATCCTTACGGCTCTGTGCCATTGCTGATATGGTGACGGAGGGGAATAAGCTTGTAGATGTGGGCTGTGACCACGGGTATCTTCCGGTATATCTGCTTCTTAATAAAAAAATCCCGAGTGCTGTTGCCGTGGACGTGAGAAAAGGTCCTCTGTCAAGGGCAGAGGAGCATATTTCCCAATATGGTCTTGAGGCTTACATAGAAACAAGGCTTTCCGACGGACTTTCTGCTGTAAAGCCGGGTGAGGGAGACACGCTTGTGATTGCAGGAATGGGCGGGCCTCTCATGGAACGGATTCTCACAGAAGGGAAAGAAGTCAGAGAGACGTTTCGGGAAATGATTCTTCAACCGCAGTCTGATATTCCGCATTTTCGGCATTTTATACGGAAAGAAGGATGGGAAATTGTAAAAGAAGAAATAATTCTTGAAGATGGAAAATTTTATCCTGTGATGAAGGTGCTTCCTGTTCCGAAAGAGAAGATGGAACCATGGACAAAAGAAGAGGAGATGTTTGGAAAGCATCTTCTTTCTGAACCCCACCCTGTTCTGAAAAAGTACCTGGAAAGAGAGCTTCGGATTCGTAACGAGATTCTGGAGCGTCTTTCGAATGTTTCAAAAGGAACGACAGAAGTTCGCATACAGGAGGTAAAGGAGGAAAAAGAGCAGATAGAGGCTGCTTTGAAACGATATGAGAGCATGTGAGCTGATTTCATGGCTGGAAGAAAAATATGCCCCCTCCTTTGCGGAGGACTGGGATAATGTAGGGCTTTTGGTTGGAAATGATGAGAAAGAGGTGTCTCATGTTTTTCTTGCCCTTGACCTTACGGAAGAAGCTTTAAGTCAGGCGGAACTGGCGGGAGCAGATATGATTATCACCCACCATCCTATGATTTTTTCCGGAATAAAAAAAATAAATAATCATACCTTTACAGGAAGAAAGATTATAAAGCTGATTCAAAAGGATATTCCCTATTATGCCATGCACACAAATTATGATGTTTTGGGAATGGCGGATTTAAGCGCCGGGTATTTAAAGCTTACAGATACAGAGGTACTTTCTGTTACAAATAAGGAGGGAGAGAACCCGGAAGGCTTTGGCCGTGTGGGAAAGCTTCCTCATAAAATGTCCCTTTTGGAATGTGCCCGTTATGTAAAAAAGTGCAACGGTCTTTCAGACGTTCGTTTCTACGGAAATCCGGATATGGAAGTGGAAATAGCGGCTATCTGTACCGGCTCTGGAAAAAGTATGATAAAAGATGCCATTCGTGCAGGGGCAGATGTATATGTGACGGGTGACATTGACCATCATACGGGAATCGATGCAGTAGCAGAAGGGATAGCCATAATAGACGCAGGACATTATGGAACGGAATATATTTTTGCAAATGACTTGAAAAAAGTTCTTCTTGAGGCATTTCCGGAACTTTTTGTTACCTGCGCAGAGGTGAAAAGTCCTTATATGATTGTGTAAAAGCAAGTTGCTTTACAGGAACAAAAAATAGCTAAAGGAGGTCCTGTATAATGACAGAACAGAAAATATGTTGTGTAACAATAAACGGTGAGAAAAAAGAGTATCCGGCAGGAATTTCCTACTGGGAGATTGTGAAGGATTACCAGGACAGGCAAGATGCACCTGTCATTCTTGTGACAGTCAACGGGAAACTGAGGGAGCTTCACAAGCATCTGAAAAAAGACTGTACACTCGGGTTTGTTACAACAAAAGACGCAATTGGTCATAACGCTTATGTGAGAAGTGCTACTTTTATTCTTTTAAAAGCAATTTATGATGTGGCAGGAAAGAAGAATCTGGAAAAGACAGTGGTTCATTATGCACTTGGAAATGGCCTCTATTTTACAATGGAAGGCGGAACTGCTATTACAGAGGAGTTCCTTGTTTCTGTAAAAAAGAGAATGGAAGAACTTGTTAAAGAAGAGCTTCCCATTGTAAAGAGAAGCGTGGGAACAGATGAAGCGATTGCTCTTTTTCATAAGCATCACATGTATGATAAGGAAAAGCTGTTTCGTTATCGCCGTGTTTCGAGAGTGAATATATATAGCATTGAAAGTTTTGAGGATTATTTCTACGGATTTATGGCGTGTCATACAGGATATGTGAAATACTTTGATCTCCAGCTCTATGATGAAGGTTTTGTGCTGATCCTTCCAAGAAAAGAAACACCGGATAAGCTGGATCCTTTTGTTCCTCAGAATAAGATTTTTTCTGTACAGAAGGAATCTCAGGAATGGGGCGAGAAAATGGATGTGGCTACAGTTGGAGATTTAAACGAAAAACTGACCAGGGAAGGTGTGAGAAGTATCCTTCTGATCCAGGAAGCGCTTCAGGAGGCGAAGATTTCCGATATTGCGCAGCAGATAAAGGAAAGAGGAAATGTAAAATTTGTAATGATTGCAGGACCGTCTTCATCAGGGAAGACCAGCTTTTCTCACAGACTTTCCATTCAGCTTATGGCACATGGAATGCGCCCTCATCCGATCGCGGTTGACAATTATTTTGTAAACAGAGAAGATACCCCTCTCGATGAATTTGGGGAGAAAAATTACGAATGTCTGGAAGCTATTGATGTGGAGCTGTTTAATGAAAATATGCTCGCTCTTCTTTCCGGGGAGGAAGTAGAGCTTCCTGTTTATAATTTTGTTACAGGAAAGCGGGAGTATAAGGGTGATTATCTGAAACTTGGAAAAGAAGATATTCTTGTAATAGAAGGCATACATGGTTTAAATGACCGCTTAAGCTATGCGCTTCCAAAAGAAAGCAAGTTTAAAATTTATATCAGCGCCCTGACGCAGTTAAATATAGATGAGCATAATCGAATTCCAACAACAGACGGACGTCTAATCAGGCGTATCGTCCGTGATGCGAGAACAAGGGGGACGTCTGCAAAAGAAACCATTGCCAGATGGCCTTCTGTGAGAAGAGGAGAGGAAGAGAATATTTTTCCGTTCCAGGAGCAGGCGGATGTAATGTTTAATTCGGCTCTTGTATATGAACTTGCGTGTCTGAAGGTTTATGCAGAACCGTTACTTTTTGGGATTGAAAAAAATGAGCCGGAATACGAGGAAGCAAAACGGCTTCTGAAATTCTTTGATTATTTTGTTCCTGTTCCAAGCGAAGAAGTGCCGAATAATTCTCTTTTGCGGGAATTTATCGGAGGAAGTTGTTTTAATGTGTAAATTCTCTTTACAAGTTTGGAAAAACGTGATAAAATAGCGCTTGCGCAACCAGGCCAGGTAATCGCGGCTGAACAGACGAAAGGGTTCAGACGAGGAAAGTCCGGGCTTCGCAGGGCAGGATGCCGGATAACGTCCGGTGGAGGTGACTCCCAGACCAGTGCAACAGAAATAAACCGCCGGGATTTCCCGGTAAGGGTGGAAAGGCAGTGTAAGAGACTACCGCCGTTCTGGTAACAGAACGGGCACATGTAAACTCCATTCGAAGCAAGACCGAAAAGAAAGCGATACGGCTGCCCGTCGTGCTTTCAGGTGGGTCGCTTGAGCCCTCTGGCAACGAAGGGCCTAGATAGATGATTACCCAATGACATAACCCGGCTTATCGGTCTGATTGCGTATAAAGGCGAATAAATAAAAAATAAATGTATAAAAACAGAACCCGGTTCTCCTGTTGTATGGTGAGCCGGGTTCTGTTTTTGATTGCTTTTATTATTTATTGCGTTTTCCTCTGTACTTCTCATCGCAGTATTTGCATCTGTAAATTTCTTTTTCTTCATCTTCAAGAACGAAGATGTGATCAAGTTCCTGTTCGATAGAAGTAATACAGCGAGGGTTTTTACATTTAATCACATTTACCACCTGTTTTGGAAGCTTCAGTTCTTTTTTGTCTACAATCTTGGAATCTTTGATGATATTTACAGTAATATTGTGATCAATGAATCCGAGAATATCAAGATCAACGTCTCCCAGAGGGCATTCTACTTTAATGATGTCCTTCTTGCCCATTTTGTTGCTGCGGGCATTTTTGATGATTGCGACGGTACAGTCCAGTTTGTCCAGTTTTAAGTCATGGTAAATTGTCATGGCTTTGCCGGCTTTAATGTGGTCCAGTACATAACCTTCTTTCAGTGCTCCAACATTTAACATGGCAATTCCACCTCCAGTAATGTAAGAATCAGTGCCATACGGACATAAACGCCGTACTGTGCCTGTTTAAAATAAGCCGCTCTTGGGTCAGAATCCACTTCTACAGAGATTTCATTTACACGGGGAAGCGGGTGAAGAACGTACATATCCTCTTTGGCAAGTTCCATTTTTGCCTTATCCAATATGTAGAAATCCTTCATGCGTACATAATCTTCTTCGTTGAAGAAACGCTCTTTTTGTACGCGTGTCATATAGAGAATGTCGAGCTGCGGAAGTGCGTCTTCGAGGCGCTCTACCTCTTCGAATTCTTTGTTGTTACGTGTTAATACATCTTCACGGATATAGCTTGGAATACGAAGCTCTTCCGGGGAGATGAGAACAAATTTTACATTATCATAACGTACTAAAGCCTCAATCAGAGAGTGAACGGTACGTCCGAATTTTAAGTCGCCGCACAGACCGATTGTAATGTTGTCCAGGCGTCCTTTCAGGGAACGGATAGTAAGAAGATCGGTTAAAGTCTGTGTGGGGTGCTGATGACCGCCGTCTCCGGCGTTGATAACAGGAATGGAAGAAGCCATAGAAGCGACAAGGGGTGCGCCTTCTTTTGGGTGGCGCATAGCGCAGATGTCGGCATAGCAGGAAGTTACGCGGATTGTGTCTGCGACACTCTCGCCTTTTGCGGCAGAACTGGAATCAGCGGAAGAGAAGCCTAAAACTTTACCGCCCAGATTCATCATAGCAGCTTCAAAGCTTAAACGTGTACGTGTGCTTGGCTCATAAAATAAAGTGGCAAGCCGCTTGTCATCGCATGTATGTGCGTATTTTTTTGGATTTTTTTCGATGTCGTTGGCAAGATCAAGAAGCTTGTCAAGCTCTTCTACAGAAAAATCCAATGGACTCATTAAGTGTTTCATGTTATACCTCCGTTTTTTGGTATCAGGGTCTGAAAATCCCTTCTAATCATAATATAATACCTGCGGGCTTTTTTCAAGATGATTTCGCAAGTATTTTTTCAAAAAAGAGACCTGTAAAAAACCACACAGGTGCATAATCAAACCGGATTACACCGTGAAACTGCCAGGGAGAACTGCTGTAATCCCAGGGGCACATATGGAAGTGTTTTAAAATACTTCCGGCAGTAAATTCTGTGAGAAAAATTCCTCCTGTATAGAGACTTCCCCGAAGAAGAACAGGAAAGGCGGCGATTTTTTTGTATATCGGCTTTATCAGGGCGGCGCAGCCATATATGGGAAACATAAGAAGAGAGCTTTTTCCCATCATCGTGGCTTCTCCCGAGAGAAGAGAGTGCATTCCTGTCCAGAAAACTTCCAGACACCAGCCGAGAGAGCCGCACAGCAGAAAGTTTCGTTTGAGCATAAGGAATCTCCTTTATATTTTACAAAAATTTAACCTGTTTATAGTATTGCCAACCTTGAAAAAATAATACAGGTGGGATATAATGACGAAAAGATTTGAAAAATGGGAGCTAAAAGAAAATGAACTATCAGGAAAGCCGGAAATACATAGAAGATTCCCAGAAATACGGAAGCGTCCTGGGACTTGATAATATGAGGGAGCTTATGGGACGTCTTGGGAATCCTCAGGATAAACTGAAAATTATCCATGTGGCAGGAACCAATGGGAAAGGTTCGGTAATTGCATATTTATATACTGTGCTGAGAGAGGCAGGATACAGAGTGGGTCGTTATATTTCCCCTGCGCTTTATTCTTACAGAGAGCGTATGGAGGTTTCCGGGGAAGCTGTTTCTAGGGAAGACTTTGCCATCTGCCTTTCCAGGACAGCGCAGGCGATTTCTCAGATGACCGAGGAAGGCCTGCCTCACCCCACCCCTTTTGAAATTGAAACGGCGGTGGCATTTTTATTTTTTGAGATGAAAAAATGTGAGCTTGTACTTCTTGAAGTGGGAATGGGCGGAAGTCTGGATGCCACAAATATTATAAAAATACCGGTCTTATCTGTTCTTGCGTCTATCAGTATGGACCATATGGGATTTCTTGGAAATACCCTGGGAGAGATTGCAAAAACAAAGGCTGGAATTATCAAAAAAGGCTGTCCTATGATAACGACACATCAGAAAGCAGAAGCGGAAAATGCCATAAAAGATGTATGTGGGATATGTGGTGTTCCATTCAGAGAAGCGGATGGAAATCAGGCGCTTGTAATAGAGGAAAGCCCGGAAGGACAGAGTTTTCGCTATGAGGGGGAGGAATACCGAATTTCTCTTGGAGGAGTTTACCAGAAGGAAAATGCAGTTCTGGCAATCGAAACATTGAAAATGCTTTCGGAGATTGGATTTCCAACTACAGAGGAACAGAGGAAAGAAGGGCTTTTTCGTACAAGATGGAATGGACGATTTACGGTTCTTTCCAGAGAACCTCTTTTTATTGTAGATGGGGCGCACAATCCTGCGGCGGCAGAGAAGATGGCATCATCTATACGGCATTACTTTGATGGGAAAAAGATTTATTTTATTATAGGGATGTTCCGCGATAAGGATTACAGGGAAGTGCTTTTGAAAACCTGTCCATATGCAGAAAAGATTTTTACGATCGAAGCGCCGGATAATCCAAGAGCCCTGCCGGCAGAAGAACTTGCTCTTGCGGCAAGAGAGTTTCACAGGGACGTGCAGGCGATGAAAAGCGTTGAAGAGGCGGTGGAGACGGCATATTCCCTTGCGGGAGAAGAGGATGTAATTCTTGCTTTTGGCTCTCTGTCGTTTATAGGGATTTTAAGTGAGACAGTAGAAAAACGGAAGGACGAACAAAAGAATGTTGGACTTACAGGAATGCAGAAAGAAAATTGATAAAATAGACGAAGAAATATTGCGGCTTTTTCAAAAGCGAATGGAAATCTGCGAAGATGTAGCTGCGTATAAAATAAAGACAGGAAAAAAGGTTCTTGACCCGGAAAGAGAAAAACAGAAAATCGAGGTCTTAAAAGACAGAGCAGACAGCGAATTTAACGCTCTGGGAGTGCAGGAACTGTTTCAGCAGATTATGGCAATCAGCAGAAAGAGGCAGTATCAGCTTCTTGGAGAGAACGGAGCGGAAGAAAAAGAAGATTTTCTCTTTGTAAAAAAGCTGCCACTTGAAAATGCAAACGTGGCGTTTCAGGGAGTAGAGGGAGCGTATAGTTACGCTGCCATGAGGGCCTATTTCGGTGAGGAAATAAAAAGTTTTCATGTAAAGACATGGAGAGACGCGATGGAAGCGGTAAAAAACGGAATGGCAGATTATGCAGTGCTTCCTATTGAAAATTCCACAGCAGGAATTGTGGCGGATATTTACGATCTTTTGACAGAATATCAGCTCTTTATTGTAGGGGAACAGATTATTCGTGTGGAGCATGTGCTGCTGGGAATGCCCGGAACAGAGCTTTCTCAGATTAAAAGCGTAGTTTCTCATCAGCAGGGACTTGCCCAGTGTAAAAAATATCTGGAAAATCATCAGGAGTGGAACAGGACAGAAGCTGCGAATACAGCAGGAGCTGCAAAAAAGGTAAAGGAAGACGGAGATGTTTCTCAGGCTGCTATTGCAAGCAGGGAAGCAGGTGAAGTGTTTGGGCTTTCGGTTCTGGCGGAAAATATATGCGAAAATCAGGAAAATTCTACGAGATTTATTATTGTAGGAAAAAAACCTGTATGCGAGGAAGGAGCGGAAAAAATAAGTGTGTGTTTTGAACTTCCTCATGAGAGCGGAACTCTCTACAATATGTTGTCTCACATCATATATAATGGCCTCAATATGACAAAGATTGAATCGCGTCCTATTCCGGGAAAAACGTGGGAGTATCGTTTCTTTGTAGATTTTGAGGGAAATTTAAGAGATTGTGCTGTAAAAAATGCGCTCCGAGGGCTGGAATCCGAATCCATTCTTCTTCGGATTCTGGGAAACTACGGAAGGAAAAGAGGGGAAGAGCAGTGAATTTAGGCGAGTGTATCCTTTTTCGGGATTTTCCGGAAGGAAAAATACTGGAAGATATGGTGCTTCTTATAAATGACTGTGAAAGGGAACAGATTTCAGAAAATGGAAAAGAGATTTTGTACCGATGTATGCACGGACTTGTGGAGATGGCGGGAATGTATGGATTTTCCGGGAATCTCTGGCACAATTATCTTACATTTCTTCTTGTGAATCATGAAAATGCATTCAGTATGGCGTGTGAGATAAAAGGACCGGTTTCCGGAAGTATTAACTGTCTTGCCGAACAGGATTTTTCTCTTTTTAAAGAATTGTATGAATTTGATTTGGGCCGTCTTGACAGTATATACGGAACCAGGTGCTGTTCTGTTATCTGCAATTATGAAAATGTAGACGGAGACAGCAAAATGTTTAATTCCAGGATTCGGGACAGAATCTGCAGCATGAGCCGAACTTTAGCAGAAGCTTCTTCTGTCAGAGAGTTTATGGACGACATGGTGGGCTTTTACCGAGATTTTGGAGTAGGTAAGCTTGGGCTTCACAAAGCCTTTCGCATTGTGCATGGGAAAATGGGGGAGGTTATGATTGAACCTATTACAAGGACTGCCCATGTAAGGCTTGAGGATCTTGTGGGGTATGAAATTCCCAAACAGAAGCTGATTGAGAATACAGAAGCTTTTGTGCAGGGGCGAAAGGCGAATAATTGTCTTCTTTTTGGAGATGCAGGAACAGGAAAATCTTCAAGTATAAAAGGAATTCTGAATCGTTATTATGAGGATGGTCTTCGCATTATTGAGGTGTATAAACATCAGTTTCAGGACTTGAATGAAGTGATCCGTCAGATTAAAAATAGAAATTACAAATTTATTTTATATATGGATGATCTGTCTTTTGAGGAATTTGAGATAGAATATAAGTATTTGAAGGCTGTTATTGAGGGCGGACTTGAGAAAAAACCAGATAATATTTTAATATATGCAACCAGCAACCGACGACATCTTGTAAGAGAAAAGGCGGGAGATAAGCTGGAAATTATGGATGCAGATGATTTGCACTCTTCCGATACAGTGCAGGAAAAACTTTCTCTTGTATACCGATTCGGAGTGCGGATTTATTTTGGGGCACCAAATAAAAAGGAATTTCAGAATATAGTGAAGATTTTGGCAGAGCGTAACCATATTTCGATGTCTGAGAAGGAGCTTTTTCTTGAGGCAAATAAATGGGAACTTTCTCATGGAGGATTGACGGGACGTACTGCCCAGCAGTTTATTGACTATCTTCTGGGAAAGGGGGAATAAAATATGGCAGTTACAACATTTGCGGCAATTGACGTAGGCTCCTATGAGGTGAGTATGAAAATTTTTGAGCTTTCCAGAAAAGTGGGATTTAAAGAACTCACAGATATACGATACCGTCTGGAGCTTGGGAAAGGGGCGTATTCAAGAGGAAGGCTTGAGGGAGATATGGTAGATGCTCTCTGTGAAATACTTCTTGATTTCAAAAGGGTGATGAAGGAGTTTGGAGCAGAGGCATACAGAGCCTGTGCTACCAGCGTTTTCCGGGAACTGAAAAATCCGATTGTGATTCTTGAACAGGTGTTTCAGAGAACGGGAATTCAGGTGGAAATTTTAAGTAATGCCGAGCAGCACTTTCTGGGGTACAAATCCATTGCGGCCATAGAGACAGGGTTTAAAAAGATGATCCAGAAAGGTACGGCGATTCTTGATGTGGGAGGTGGAAGCCTTCAGGTTTCTCTGTTTGATAAAGATGCTCTTGTAACTACTCAGAGTCTTAAGATGGGAAGTATGAGAGTTCGAGAGAGGTTAAAAGAACTGGAGAAAACATCGAATCACTACGGACAGCTTGTAGAAGAATTTATTCGCAATGATATTATGAGCTTTCAGCGGCTTTATCTCAAAGATCGTGATATTAAAAATGTAATCCTCATGGGAGATTTTTTGACAGATACTATTTTTCAGGAGGAGAGGCAGGACAATATTGTAACGAAAGCAGAGTTTATGAATAAGTACGAACAGGTAGAGGATATGCCTGTGCAGCAGCTTTCGGAAATGATGGAGATTGATCCGGAATATGCGTCTTTGGTGGTTCCTACAATGGTTATCTGCAAAAACTTCATCGAAGTATTTAATGCAGAGGCACTCTGGGCCCCGGGAGTTTCTCTTCTTGATGGAATCGCGTATGATTTTGCGAAAAAGTTTATAAAAAGCGCCCACAATTTTGAAAATGATATTATTGTGGCATCTAAAAATATTGCAAAGCGATATTCTACAGGAAAAAACCACATTAACGGAACGACGGAGATTGCACTTGCTATTTTTGACAGTATAAAAAAGGTTCATGGAATGGGCGCGAGAGAAAGGCTTCTTCTTCAAATTGCAGTCCTTCTTCATGACTGTGGAAAGTATATCAGTATGGGAGATGTATCTGAATGCTCTTATCGGATCATTATGGAAACAGAAATCATAGGTCTTTCCACAAGAGAGAGAAATATTATTGCAAATGTAGTGCGCTATAATACAAAAGAATTTCGCCATTATGGAACTTATGAAGGCGGAACAACGGCAGACAGAGATAATTATCTTTTGATAGCAAAACTTACGGCGATTCTTCGGATTGCTAATGCCATGGACAGAAGCCATTACCAAAAGGTAACGGAGATACGCACCGTGTTAAAAGAAAGAGAACTTTCTGTGATTTTGGATTCTCCGAGAGATCTTTCTCTGGAGCTTGGTCTTCTGAGAGATAAAGTGGAGTTTTTCGAGGAGGTTTTCGGAATTCATCTTGTGCTGAGACGTAAGAGAAGAATATAGGCAGGGACGTCTGCGGGAGGGAAATATGGATATTAAAAAATTTGAAAAGCCGGAATATTTTGGGAACAGAGAATTGAGTTGGCTGAAATTTAATGACAGAGTATTAAGCGAAGCCCGTGATAAAAGTCTTCCTCTTTTTGAAAGACTGAAATTTTTGAGCATTACGGCGTCGAATCTGGATGAGTTTTTTATGGTGCGGGTAGCATCTTTAAAAGACCAGGTTCATGCAGGCTATTCGAAAACAGATATTGCAGGGTTGACTGCCAAGGAGCAGTTAAAGGAAATTAGTGCGCAGACACATGATCTTGTGCATATGCAGTATACAACTTTGAACCGCTCTCTGCTGCCTGCACTTGCAAAATCAGGAATGCACCTTGTTGTGGAACATGAGCTTTTAAATAAAGAACAGGAAGAGTTTGTAGATCGGTATTTTGAGGACAATGTATATCCTGTTCTGACACCAATGGCAATGGACTCTTCAAGACCATTTCCTCTTATTCGGAATAAGACATTAAATATTGGTGCTCTTATTTCGAAAAAGGATAAAAAGAAGGGGAAAGAGCAGTTGGAATTTGCTACAGTTCAGGTTCCTTCTGTTCTTCCGAGGGTAGTCCAGATTCCTTCTGCGAAAAAAGGAGATACAACCGTTATTCTTCTGGAAGAAATTATTGAGCGGAATATTGAGAAGCTGTTCTTGAGTTACGACGTAGTCTGCGCTCACCCGTATCGTATTATGAGAAATGCCGATCTTACCATTGATGAAGATGAGGCAGAAGATCTTCTGGTAGAAATTCAGAAGCAGCTGAAAAAGCGTCAGTGGGGCGAAGTAATCCGTCTTGAGGTTCAGGAAAAAATGGATGAACGTCTTTTGAAAATTCTGAAAACGGAATTTGAAATCAAGGAAGATGATATTTTTGAGATAAGCGGTCCTCTTGATCTTACGATGCTTATGAAGGTTTATGGACAGGAAGGATTTGATAAATACAGGACGCCGAGGTACGTTCCTGCACCTGTGCCGCAGTTCCGGGAAGAAAAGGATATTTTTAAGGTGATTCGCCAGGGGGACGTATTTCTCCATCACCCGTATATGAGCTTTGACCCGGTAGTGAATTTTGTGCGCCAGGCAGCAAAAGATCCGGATGTTCTCGCTATTAAGCAGACGCTTTATCGTGTCAGCGGAAATTCTCCGATCATTGCGGCTCTTGCGCAGGCAGCAGAAAACGGAAAGCAGGTATCTGTTCTTGTGGAATTGAAAGCCCGTTTTGACGAGGAAAATAATATTGTGTGGGCGAAAAAACTGGAAAAAGCAGGCTGCCATGTTATCTACGGCCTTGTAGGATTAAAAACTCACAGTAAGATTACTCTTGTGGTTCGTCGGGAGGAAACGGGAATCCGCAGATATGTGCATCTGGCAACCGGAAATTATAATGATTCCACAGCAAAGCTTTATACAGACTGTGGTATCTTTACCTGCGATGAGCGATTTGGGGAAGATGCGACTGCTGTTTTCAATATGCTTTCTGGATATTCGGAGCCAAAGAAATGGAATAAACTGATTGTTGCGCCAATTTGGATGAAAGATCGTTTCCTGAAGCTGATTGAAAGAGAAGCGGAGCACGCAAAGAAAGGAATGCCGGCTTATATTGTGGCGAAGATGAATTCTCTGTGTGACCCTGTGATTATGGCGGCACTTTATTATGCTTCTTCTTGCGGTGTACAGATTCATCTTTTGGTCCGTGGAATTTGCTGTCTGAAGGTGGGGATTCCGGGTGTGAGTGAAAATATCCATGTTCGCTCTATTGTAGGAGATTTCTTGGAACATAGTCGTATTTTTTATTTCCATAATGGAGGAAGCGAAGAGATTTATATGGGAAGCGCAGACTGGATGCCGCGAAATCTCGACAGACGTGTGGAAATTGTGTTCCCGGTGGAGGATGAAGCCATTAAAAAAGAGCTGGTTCACGTTCTGACACTGGAATTTAAGGATAATGTAAAGGCACACCTTCTGAAAAATGACGGAACTTATGAGAAACAGGATAAACGTGGAAAGACGCTTATCAATTCTCAGATGGAATTTTGCCGGGAAGCAACGGAGCGTGCGCAGAAAAAACAAATAAAAAAAGAAAAGAGCAGAGTTTTTATTCCGGCGGAGCCTGCGGAAGACGTAGAAGAATAAACAAGGGCTGTATTTGGATAAAAGCGGAGCATAGGTTCCGCTTTTATCTGATTTTGTTAGTCGTAAAAAAACAAAAAGCACCGAGAATTATCTCGATGCTCTAAAACAGCCAGTACGGGAATCGAACCCGTGTTTCCGCC
>UQJE01000053.1 GCA_900541345.1 uncultured Blautia sp. | reverse complement strand
TGTATTCATTCTCTCTGTCATAACAATAGAAAGCTTTTTGGAAATAGCTCTATCTGACATTTTCTGCATTTCTTTTTGCTCAAGATAAACCGTTCCCCCGACTGTTTTAAGCTGTCTTGTAATACTTTTTAAAATAGTGGATTTTCCCGCTCCATTTGGCCCAATTAATGTAAGAATCTGACCCCTGTTTAATTTTATTTCTATTTCTTTTATCAAAGGCTTTCCGTCATATCCCACTGAAAGCTTCTCTGTCTGAAAAAAATACGATTCCATAATTGTACGTCCTTCTAAATTTTCTGCTTTTTCCGTATCATAATGTATATCACAACCGGCGCTCCAAATATGGCAGTCACCGAACTGATACTAAGCTCTGAGGGAGCAAATACAGTACGGGCAATCAAATCGCAGAACAGGCAGAATGCTGCCCCACCCAGAAAACAGCCCGGTATTACAAGAATTGGCTTTGATGTTTTCAAAAGACTTTTTACAAGATGGGGAGCAGCGACACCAAGAAAAGAAATCGGCCCGGCAAAGGCAGTAACACAAGCAGATAGTACGCTGGAAAGTAGGATAAGCGTAACACGAAACACTTTTATATTCACTCCCATACTTTGCGCATAACCTTCCCCTAACTGGTAGGCACTGATCGGCTTTGACAGAAAAAAAGTAATTATCATAGAAACCAGTACTGTAACTGACATTACCTTTACATTTTCCCAGGAAATTCCGGAAAAACTTCCAAGTGACCAGTTATGAAGATTTACAATATTGGAATCATCTGCAAAAGTCACAAGAAAATCTGTTATCGCTGAACAAATATACCCTATCATTACTCCGCTCACAATCAGCATGGACATATTTCTCACTTTTCTTGCAATCAAAAGTACAAATGCCATAGAAATCATGGAACCAATAAACGCAGCAAGTATCATGGTTCCGCTCCCCACAGTTTGGGATTTCTGAAGAAACGAAATCATTAGGAGAGCAACTACAAGCTTTGCCCCTGAAGAAATGCCAAGTTCAAAGGGTCCTGCAATAGGATTGGCAAAAAATGTCTGCAGAAGAAAACCTGATACAGAGAGAGCGCCCCCCAAAACAACGCAGGCAATAATACGCGGCAGCCGGATTTCCAGATAATATTAAAAGCAGTCTCTTCTCCTTGTCTTTGAAAAATAATACCGGCAATTTCTTTTAGTGATAATTCTATTGTTCCAGAATTGATGTTCCACACTGTAAAAATCATCAACAGAAGAAATAATCCTGTAAAAGAAAGCCAATATCTGCTTTTCCCTGTTTTCTGTGTCATTTCCTGTTTGTTCCCTTTCCCCTTTTATTTTAAACGGTGCATATAAGTAAGCTCTGTAAGAGAATCTCCCTCACTGTTCAGCATCTTATGAATATCCTCTATCATAACACCAAGTCCTGTGGATTCCTGAAAGAGATTTTTGCCTGTACACCATACATTTCCATTTTTTACTGCCTTAAAATCTTTTAAAAGGTTACTTTTTTCAAGAAGCTGCTCCATTGTCTGAAGTTCTCCGTCAATGGCACTGTTATAAATAATATAATCTGCATCTTTCGCCTTTGCGTAAAACTCTTCCATCTGCATATTGACAGTAGACAGCGCATTGTCGTTTTCTCCCAGATTTTCAAAAATGTATTTGCCTCCTGCAAGCTCAATCATTTTAGAAACGTAATCATTTGATTTTCGTACATTTGCCAGACCATTTGTGGTAATATAGAAAAATGCCACTGTTTTTCCTGTGTTTTTTTCTGAAAGAACTGTTTCCATTCGTTCTTCCTGCTCTTTAAAAAGTTCTTCCGCATCTTCTTCCTTTCCCAGAAGTACCCCATAAAGCTTAATCCATTCTGTACGTCCAAGAGGATGCGATTCATAACTGGAACGCTCCACAAGAACAGGAATTTTAAACTGCTCCAGTTTCTCCTTTACCTCCGGAGTATGATAAATCATGGTAGATTCCACGGCAAGACTGCACTTTTCTCCAAGAATCAGTTCATAATCCGGCGCACTGTATTTTCCGGCAAAAAGAATACTGCCATCTTGCAGAGCCTTTTTTGCCTCGTCTATATACCATCCATTTTCATTCGTACCGGAAAGGCGTATGCTTTCAAGCCCATCAAGAGATACAAAAAAATCCATAGCAGAGGTTGCCACAAGATATATATTTTTTAACGGCTGTTTTAAAACCTTAATCCCCGATTCCATATTTTCCGGCGCTTCTTTTCCCTCCGGAACCACAAGAAATCTGTCGTTGTCCCCAATTGTAATCAAGGTGTATCCACCTTTATAATAATCCACTGAAAATTCTTCTGCATACGAAAGTTCCATGCTTCTTTCATATTCCAGACCAGAAACAGAAACAGCTTCCTTTGCCTGTACAGAAAAAGTACAGACAAAAAGAAGCATTACTGTAAACAGAAGAGAGTACCTTACTGTTTTTTTCATCATTTCGCCTTTTCAATTGTTTCAGAATCAAACTGCAGTGTATATTCAATTTCATGAGGCGTTCCCATAGCTACGGTGTCCGCCGTTACCGGCAATTTTTCGTCAAAACATTTTACAGGAATTGCAAATGCAGAATTCCCTTCTTTATTGACCGGTGTATATTTTTTATCTTCCACCAACATGTAATCATAGTTTGGACTGCTCCATACAATCGTTGCTGTAGAAACACCCTCTTTGATTTCCAGCTCTGCTGTCTCTTCCACAGTTGCACGTCCGGATCCGCCCTCTAAAGCCACAGAAACGGTATAATTTCCATCTTCAAGGCCCAGATCCTCTGCGGTTTTTCCAATCCCTTCTGAAGATGTTTCCTCTTCTTTTTTCGGATCAGATACACTTACCTTATGGTCGTACCATTTTCCCTTTTTTCCGATAAGCGCAACATCAAACTCCTCGTCAAGAGCCGGAACCGGAATGTCAAAGCCATAAACCTCTTCCTCATAACCGTCCTTATAGGTCACCTTATCTGTTGTCGGTTCTAAAAGCTCTGCGCCTTCTTTTTTTGCATCTTCTGCTTTTCCCGGAAACAGATTGAGAATACCCTTTGATGCAAGACTGACGTGAATTGTCATTTTTCCATCTTTTACTGTTAAAGTACCGCGTCCATCCAACGACTCATTTACATGGAACATTCCACTGTCTGTGTCAAAAACTGCGCTGTAAACACCATCTTCTAAAACTGTACTTTCGGTACTTTCCTCTTTTGTATTTTCTGCTCCAAAGACAGAAACATTGGCAGGCACTGCCATAAGCAGTGCTGCCATAGTAAGTATTGCCAGTTGTTTCTTTTTCATTGTTTTATTTCTCCATTGCTGCTTTTGTATGCTCTACGAAGAGGTGCTGTACTTCCGGAAGGCTTCCAAGACCTGTAATCTGTGTATCTACCTTTTCAAATGCCCCGGATGCTTCAAACATACTCTTCCAGGAATCCTCTTCTGCACCTGCCATGTCATTATTTGCATGATCACCTGCAACTACCATAAGAGGACGAAGGACTACTTTTTTGTATCCTGCTTCTTTTACTGCTTCAATCACTGCATCACAGGAAGTTTCTTCCGGCTCACCTTCTACTGTACCTATAAATGCATTTTTATATCCAAGCTCATTCATCTGTGTCTGCATCTGACTATAAGTTACTTTTGCAGTATGAGAAGTTCCATGTCCCATAAATACAAAGGCTGTACCATCCTCTGCTGCAGCATCCATTGTTTCATATCCTGCATCTTTTACTGCCGCATTTGCAATTGCTTCTGCCACAGCAGCCTTATCCTCATTAATAATAGAAGCGTCATCCCCTACTTCACCAAGCATTGGCTCTGCCACGGAAATGCTTTCAAATTTATCATTATAGGAATCCAGAACTTCCATCATTTCATCGTACTCAGCTCCATGCATTAAATGAGTCGGCTGCACTACAAGATTTTTCACACCGTTTTCCACTGCACGGTCAAGAGCCTGCTGCATATTGTCGATCACTTCTCCGTCTCTTGCCTGTACGTGATTAATAATAATCTGTGCAGTAAATGCTCTTCTTACGGACCAGTCCGGATATGCTTCCTGAAGCGCATCTTCAATACCTTTAATATCCGCTACACGGCTGTCATTGTAAGAAGTACCAAAACTTACCACAAGAAGTTCATTTTCTCCAATTTCATCTGCATTTCTTGCATCGTCTTTAGACGCATCACCTGTGTCGAGTCCAAAATAATCCGGGCTTGCTTCTTCTCCTTCTACAAGAGCTTTCTGTTCATCTGTAAGCGCATCCCATGCCTCTTTTGCTGCTTTACAATCCTCATCTGTTGTCTCTGTTCTTTCCTGTACATAAATCCCATCAATTAAAGCGGCAACTTTATCCGCAGCCTCTTTATCTGCATCTGCAGTTTCACCCTCTGCTGCCTCTTCTGTAGCTGTAGTTTCCTCTGCAAATGTTGCAACAGAACCTGTCATCATAATTGTAGACATTGTAAGCGCCAGTACAAGTGCTTTTACCATTTTGTTTTTCATGTTTCGTCCTCCTCATCGACATTCATTCTCTGATGTAGTATATATATTTTTTTCATCAGCAAATCCAGGTACAGAAACATACAAAACAAAATATGTCTCATAAAGCAAAAAAATCCTTCTGCGGCGGGCAAAAGGATTCAAAATATCAGCTCATGAAAGCGGCACAACCAATTACTCGTGATTTTAGCACTTCTGTTCCTGTACCAACACCAGGCAGGTCTCCTGACTTATAGTTCTTTACACAAAACCACCTTCCCGGTTTCCCAGTGGCATTAAGGCTTGTGCTCCCTAATTACAGTGACGAGATCGTACAGGATTTACACCTGTTTCCCTATTATCCAAAGCAAAAATATAATATTTTTCTTCAGCACCTGTTGTTTTCTTATTTAGTTTATTTTAGTATAGCACGCTTTAAAAAAAAGCGCAATCAAAATTTCATTTTCCTGTTAATTCTTGCGTGATATCTTCCCAGAAGATTCCTTTTTCTGCCATCAAAACCATAATATGATAAAGTAAATCGGATATTTCACAGGCAATTTCTTCTTTATCCTCATTTTTTGCCGCAATAACAATATCCGTACATTCTTCTCCGATTTTTTTCAGGATTTTATCCGTTCCTTTATCGAAAAGATAATTAATATAAGAACCCTCCTGGGGATTTTCTTTTCTATCAAGAATCAATTTATACACATCCTGCAAAACAGAAAAGGAACTTTCGGGAAAACTTTCCGAAACAATTTTTCCATTTCGCCTGGAACTGTCACCTTTTTCGAATTCTCTGTTTACGGGAATATTCTCTTCTCTGCACCGTTCTTTAAACTTGTGTATTTTTGTATATAAGTTGCTGATATACGCACCGCTTAATCCGGATACATATTTTCCTTTCAGCAGAGCAATCAGCTCCTCCTCTTTTCCCTCGTCTGTATGAAGTAAAACAGGAATCTGTGATACAGCCGCAACTTCGTCCTGAAGAGAATCGAGAGCGAGTATCCCATCAGAGCATTGCTCAATCAGTTTCTGGTTATCTGCAAATTCATGAAAAGAAGAAATACTGATTACCATTTTTTCTTTTCCAAAACGCCGGGAAGCTTCCTCCAGGAGAAGAATATTGCTTTTCTTGGAAAAATTTAAAACCACCTTTTCACACCCTGCATAAATCAACTTTTTTATATCGTCCATACATTTGATGTTCCCGGCCGTCATAACAGGGATTTCTGCTGTTCTGCATATGGATCCGATTTTTTTGATGGCGCGCTCATGCTCCTGCTCTTCCGATGAAAAGTCGAAAATTAGAAGCCCATCTGCCCCTCCATCTCTATAAAATCTTCCAAGCGCCTCTACATCTCCATCCCCAAGTAAATTTCTCTGCCCAAATCCTGTTACTGCCTTTTCATATTGAAGATAAAGACAGGGTATCATCTGTTTCTTCATAATATGCCTCCTGCATTAACTATATTATGCATCTCTGATTTCCAGATCTTTCGCAAGTCCGTCAAGATAGGGCACAAGAAAGCCACTTTTTTTGGGAAGATAAAAGCAGTCTTCCAGTTCCTCTCTTCGGAAGCTTTTCCGTCCCCCTTCCTCCATTCTCTGCCAGAAAAAAAGCAGTTGTTTTAAGGGAAGGTAATAAAATAAATTTACATGACTGTAAAAAATAAGAAAGAATGCCACGCCACTCTGTTCCTCAAACTCTTTCATAAATTCCACCTGATGAGGGTGAATATTGGCAAGAGGAAAAGAGTCCGCGCTGCATTCTTTTGCATCGAAGCACACCGGAATCCCCTGCACTGCACCTATATAGTCTACAGTACTTCTCTGTTCAAAATATGCCAGAGTAATATGGCGGTGTTCCTTATCCATACGTACAGGAGTGATTGGGGTCGGAATCTTCTGGATCAGGGCAAGTCCTTTTTCCCGGTACATTTCATTTGTACGGTTTACCAGTTCCTCCAGGGTAGAACCCCGGAGGCCTCTGCTATTCCATGTCGCCATAAAACTCTCCCTATTTCAACAGCTTGATTGACGGATAATAACGAAGAACCGCTTTCCCTACAATCTGGTCAAAACGCACATATGTGTTTTTCCATAACCTGGAATCTTTGGAATTATTACGGTTGTCTCCCATCATAAAATAACAGTTTTCCGGAACGTAATACGGACCGAAATCACCTACCGGAGGCTCCGGAAGATAATCCTCTTCAATAGGAGTTTTTGAATCATTTAAGTAAACCTTTCCGTCACGGATTTCTACCTTATCTCCAGGAAGACCGATCAATCTTTTGATAAAAAGCTGATTTTCATCATCCGGATAATGGAAAATGACAATGTCGTAGCGCTCTGGTTCTTTGAATTTCTTTGAAATTTTATTTCCAAATAAATCTATGTTAAGTCCGTATGCAAGACGGAAACCAAACAGCCTATCTCCTGTCATAACCGTGTTTTCCATAGACGGAGAAGGAATCTTGGCATTAATTAATACTACATTGTTTACCACAAGCACAGCTACTACTACAATGACTATCATTTTTACATAGTCCCAGAATTCATTCCATTTCTTCATAATAATACTCCTCTAAATGTTCTTTTTTTAAAACCTGCAGAAAAAGTTCCGGCACGGGAGCCAAAAATGCCCTCTTGGAAAGCTTGCTGAAATCCTCCGGCATCTCGGGAAGCTCCAGCTTATATCCGTGGAGAAGCTGATGTTCCAGATGATATTTCTCCCCGTACATCTGGTTTTTCCCTCTGCTTCCATATTTATGATCGCCGATAATAGCATGTCCTACAGAAGCGAGATGTGCCCGGATCTGATGACTGCGCCCGGTGAGCAGTTCCACTTTTAAAAGAGTAAGCGTTCCATTATTTCCAAGCGGCTGATACCTCGTCTCTATAGGAAGGCTGTCTTTTCCTTTCTCTTTTGATACCACTACCTTATTACATTTTTCGTCTTTATGCAAATACCCTTTGATATGATTTTCTTTCGCAATTACGCCTTCTACAACGCAAAGATAATATTTACTCATAGTTCTTTCATGAAAAAGTGCAGAAAGCATCTGAAGCCCACGAAGACTTTTTCCCGCTGCCACAATCCCGCTTGTATTTCTGTCAAGGCGGTTACAGACAGACGGCTTAAACGTAGAAAGATCTCTTTCTGTAATCTCTCCTTTTTTAAGAAGATAACCAATCACATATTCCACAAGTGAAGGTTTTCCTGTTTTGTCCGGCTGAGAAAGCATCCCTGCAGGCTTGTTAATAAGAAGAATATCGTTATCCTCATAAATCACAGAGAGCTTACAAACCGCCCTGGAAACACTCACATTTCCTGCAAAATTTTCAAATGTCTCATCACTTAAGTAGAGGCGCACCTCATCTCCGGATTTCAGTTTCTCATTCCCGGTTGCCTTTTTTCCATTTAAAACGATGTTCTTTTTTCGCATCATTTTATAGAAAAAACTTTTTGGCGCTTCCTTTAAAAGCTTGGCGAGATATTTATCAAAACGTTGTCCCGCCTCATTTTCTCCGATTATAAACTGTTTCATTTTCTACTCCTACAAACAGAGGGCCAGAATGGTATGACAGATAAGCTCATTTCTTGAAAGTTCCGGATACCTCTCATCCGGTTCAAATTTAATTCCTTCTTCCAGGCTTTCTCTGCGGGCATTCATGGAATCCAGACGGTCAAGGAAGGGACGGAGCTCCTTTAAGATCTTCACATCCACTTTATATCCATTTTTTCGGACTATCTTCTGACACTCCTGCGCCATAAATTCTGTATCAATTTTGGGGGCGCTGCTGTATGCCACTACTGTGTTTCCACATACCGCCACCGCATCGATATATGCGCTTTTTTCATAAAAAGTCATATAATTTTCATACGCCATCACAAGTTCGCCCTGATGTGCTCGAATCTCCTCATAAAGCTTTGGATCCATAGGGCGGCGCATCAGAATCATAATCAGACCAACTAACGACTTACAGCCTGGCAGACAGCCTACGGTTGCAATTACAGTCCATATCGTCATCCTCGTATCAAAATAAAGCCACGCTGTTACAAAAATAAAAATAGGAACTCCAAGCATAATTAACGTATAAAGAAACCGTTTCTTTTTTTCTGCTTTAAAATAACCAAAATCTCCTTTTTTAATTTTTGTTTTTTTCTTTTTTTCTGTACTCATATAAAACTCCTCAGACTTTTTTCTTCTTATTGTGTATGTTCCGAATCGTTTTCTTTTTCCGTACGTTCCTTCCTTTTTCCGCCGTTCCTTTAAAAGAGGTTTCTCCCTGCTTCTTTTCCGGCCGAATCAGACATTTTCTGTCGTACCCCACCAAATCCATACGCCCTGCTTTTTTTAAACCTTCCAGAACAAGATCGCGGTTTGCCGGGTTTTTGTACTGCATCAATGCTCTCTGAATCGCTTTTTCATGAGGATTTTTCGGTACGTATACCTTTTCACCGGTAAGAGGGTGAATGCCTGTATAGTACATACATGTGGATAATGTAGACGGAGTAGGATAAAAATCCTGCACCTGCTCCGGTGTAAAGCCAAGATCCCGTACATACTCTGCAAGGCGCACAGCCTCCTTTAATGTACAGCCCGGGTGGGAAGACATAAAGTAGGGAACTGCATATTGCTTCTTTCCTGTTTCGCCATTTGCCTTTTCATACTGTTTTAAAAATTCCTGGTATACACTATGAGGAGGTTTCCCCATAAACTTCAAAACCTCATCCGACACATGCTCCGGGGCAACGCGGAGCTGCCCGCTTACATGGTTCTTCACAAGCTCATGTAAAAACGTTTTATCTTTATCTGCGACAACGTAATCAAAACGCACACCGGAACGGATAAATACCTTTTTTACTCCCGGAACTGCCCTCAGCTTTCTTAACAGCTCCACGTAGTCTTTATGATCTATCGTAAGATTTTTACATGGTGTCGGAAAAAGACACTGCCTGTCTCTGCACACTCCCTTTGTAAGCTGTTTTTTGCAGGAAGGAAGGCGAAAGTCAGCAGTCGGACCACCTACATCATGGATGTATCCCTTGAAATCTTTATCCTTCGTCATATTTTCCGCCTCTTTTATAAGAGAAGCATGACTTCTTGTCTGAAGAATACGCCCCTGATGAAAAGTAAGGGCACAAAAACTGCATCCGCCAAAACACCCTCTGTTGCTTGTCAGACTAAACTTCACTTCCTCAAGTGCCGGTATTCCGCCCTTCGCCTCATACATAGGATGATAGGTTCCTGTATAAGGCAGATCATAAATATCGTCCATTTCCTCCTGAGTCAGTGGCTTTGCCGGCGGATTTTGTATCACATATCCCTTTGTACCATACGATTCTGCCATAACCTGTGCTGTAAAAGGATCTGTATTTTTATACTGAATGGCAAAGCTCTCTGCATACTTCTGCTTATTCTCTGAAACCTCCTGAAAATCAGGAAGAAGGAGAGGCTCGTATACACAGGACAAATCCTTTGCCTTAAACACAGTTCCCGGAACATAGGTAATTTCCTTAACCGGAATTCCACTGTTTAAAGCTTCCGCAATTTCTATAATCGAATGCTCACCCATCCCATAAGAAATCAAATCTGCCCCACTGTCCATAAGAACACTTCTTCTCACCTTATCATCCCAGTAATCATAATGAGAAAGCCGACGAAGGCTTGCCTCAATTCCTCCAAGAATAATCGGTGTATCTTTATAACTCTGGCGGATCAGGTTACTGTAAACCATTACGGCTCTGTCCGGACGAAGCCCCATCTCTCCTCCCGGGGAGTAGGAGTCCTTCTGCCTGTGTTTTTTTGACACGGTATAATGGTTTACCATAGAGTCCATATTTCCGGCACTTACCAAAAAGCCAAGACGTGGGCGTCCAAACACCTGAATGCTCTCTTTTTTTCTCCAGTCCGGCTGGGGAATCATTCCCACTTTATATCCGTACCGCTCCAGAAGGCGGCTGATAATTGCAGAACCAAAAGAAGCATGGTCTACATAAGCGTCTCCTGTGACATATACAAAATCAACCTCTTCCCAGCCCCGTTCCTTCATCTCTTTTTCTGTTACAGGTAAAAATTTCCGCATAATTTATTCCTCATATGTACCGTCTATTACCTGCTCATAAGAGGTAATATAATAATCGGCTGTCTGTCGTTTTTCTTTTTCCTGTGGAATGCTATATGTATCATGAATGGTACACACTTTCATTCCCGCATTTTTTCCGGCCTGAATCCCCGGAACAATATCTTCAAACACAAGGCATTCTTCCGGACATACGTGGAGACGTCTGGCAGCCTCCAGATAAACATCCGGAGCCGGTTTCCCTTTTTTCACTTCACATGCAGTGATTACTGCATCAAAATATTCCCGAATACCGTTTGCTTTCAGACAGGCCTCTATCAGCGCGATATCATTACTGGAAGCAACAGCCATACGAATTCCTTTTTCCTTTAAAAATGGCAAAAACTGTTTTACTCCTGGTTTTAAAGGGACTGCATGGCAATATTTATCCATTGCCATCTCCTGCCATGTTTTTTTAATTTCTTCTATTGTATCCGGAATGGAAAACCGTTCCTTAAAATACACGGCCACTTCTGTAAAACCCATTCCCTCTACAATTCTCTGCAGATTTTTTGGAACAGCAAGACCGTAAGAGCCAAGATAGTCTATGTCAATTTGTGACCATACCCACATGGAGTCCACCAGTGTTCCATCTAAATCAAAAAGCACTGCCTTTTTTTTATTCAGCATATAACACCTCTGTTAAGCATTGTGGTAAACTGCCTGCGCTCTGTAGCCTTCCGCAATAATGTCAAGCTGCCTATGGAAACGCTCCAGCTGCTGCAGATCTTTTGTGCGGAATACGCGCAGAAATTCATCTTGAATTTTCATTACTTCCCTTTTATTTGATACTTTGTAAAGATTTTCTATATTGTTTAAAATATCCTTCACAAGGTTCGACTGCATTTGAGAAGAATTCTGGGCGTCCATAATTTCATTCCGAACAGAAGACATTTCTCTGTCCAGAGAAATAATAGCATCTGCCGCTTTACTTAAGCGCTCCGTCACATGCGGCGGCATATCGCCTTTATATTTATACTGTAAAGAATGCTCAATCGTTGCCCAGAAATTCATGGCCATTGTCCGAATCTGAATTTCTGCCTGAAGGCGCTTCGGCCCTTCGATTGTCTCTACCGTATAATAAATAATCAAATGGTAGCTTCTGTACCCGCTTTGCTTCATATGCTTCAGATAGTTCTTTTCACTTTTTATTTCCATATCACTTCTTTTCTGAATCATAGAAGCTACAGTCTCAATATCTTCCTCAAACTGACAGATAATACGAATTCCTGCAATATCCTCTACTTCCTCTTCCATACGTTCCATCGGAATATGCTTTCTCTGCATTTTTTCCAGAATACTGCTTACACTTTTTACTCTTCCGCTTACCTGCTCAATAGGAGAATACAAGTCGTTTTGCTTGTGTTCGTTAATAATATGTTCAAATTTAACGGTTAATTCTTTTACTGCCAATTCATAGGGGCATAAAATGCTTCTCCATAACTGTATTTCCATACTCAACGCTCCTTATATTTCCATACATTTTTTGATTATAACACAAAATCCGAAAAATTTCTCGCTAATATGTATACTTTCTTATATTTTTCTCATGCGCTTTTAAAATCCAATAGGGATTTACACTAAGCTCTTTATAATGAGGAGTTTTGATATAAATCCCAAGATGAAGGTGCACAGGGAATTTCCCTGTTGTTCCGACTTCTCCATATCCGCTGTTCCCCATATATCCAAGAATCTCCCCTGCCTTTACCTTGTCTCCCTGAGAAAATTCCCTTCCATATTCCGACAGATGGGCATAATAAAAATAAGCACCCCGTGGAGCACGTATCCCGATTCGATACCCGCCAAGAGGCAGCCACCCTATATTTTCCACCGTTCCCTCTGTCATGGAAATGACCGGATAATATCCGGCAAGATTTTTCTTTCCAAAAATATCCGTCCCTTCATGTATCCTTTTCCCTCCATATGTCCTCTCCTCCCCAAATGTATTCTCATAAAAAAACTGCTTGTGAAAGCTCTCTCTATTTTCAGGCAGGGGAAAGCATTTTACATCCCCCCATATGGTCTCATATATATTGCAAAGCTTATAAAACTCTTCTTTTTTGTATTTTTTATACACCTCACTCTCTCCATCAGATTGGCCAGGATAAAACCTCTCTTTCAGCATTGTTACCGTAAATACTTCCCACATATTCTCTTCCCTTGCAATTTCTCGAAACACCTTTTCCGGCATATATTGCTCCCGGAAATTCATCTCTTCACATACCGCTTCACTGAGAATAGATGCTTTACTTCTCTCCTGGATTCCATGTTCCATTGTCACGGTAAAAAATACCATCAGTAAAAGAATCAGAACACTATGGAAAAATCTGTACTTCATAAGATACCTCCACAGTATCAAAATACTAGACAGCTTACGGCGCTACCTATATAGTGTATGCAAAGAACAGGCGGAATAGAACAAAAAAGAGTCTGCATACCAGCATTTGGTAAACAGGCTCTTTTCTTCAGTTATTTCTATTCAATATCCAGAATCACTGTCTGGTGACAGTGCAGATAAGGCACCGTAAATCGAACTTCTCCATTTCTCTGTATAAATGGAAGCTCTTCTTTCCCAACGCCAAGATAAACACGACTGATTTTTTTCTCAGTATATACGCAGCAGGAAATATTGTATAAAGGAACTATGTCCTCGATTACTTCCACAGCTCCGCGGCTGACAGGCGAAGCATATAGAAGATTCAAACATAATCTGTTTTCTTCTTCCTGGAATTTCATTGCTGCACGCCCTGCAGACGGCATTTCTACCTGGAAAACTGCCACTTTATAAATCTGGTGCAGTGCGTTCAGGAAATATTGTCTGTGATGCGCAGAACCGAATTTTTTATAAATCCAGCCCAACTTATGAGCCAGGTATACAATATTTCCATTTTTAACAGCTGCCGCATGCTCAAAATCTTCTCTATTATAAGGTGTGTTCTTATGACCACAGTAAGTTCCGTATGTCCGTTCAAAATATGGAAGCATTACATTTGCCAGAACTTCTCCCGTTTTTACTTCTACCTTTGCAGCCGGACTGTATGCCAGGAATGGAGAAGTTACCATATGTTCTGCCAGAGATTCTCCTACGACGAGATAATCCTTATCATATCCGTAATCTCCCTGATACTCCAGTCCCAGATCAAGCTGGAATTTCCCGTCTTTCACAAGACTTTCTCCTGTTACCAGGATTTTACCGCCGTTTTGGATAAAGGCTTCCAATTTTTTTACTGCATCTTCTTCTAAAACTGCACAGTCCGGAAAAATGATTGTATCAAATTCTTCAAAATTATCTCCATATACAATATCAAAATCTACCTGATCTTCCAAAAGCATTTTGGCGGTTCCCTCATTGCTTATTTCATCCTTCGAAAGATAAATCCCAAGTTTTGCAGTGGAGCTGCCGTGCAGACAGTACGGCTCAATCTGTTCTGCATAACGATAAGCATAGCCTATATTTTTATAAGTTTCCATATCCATTTCTCCATCCGGATGAAGATGATCCCCAATGGAACAGCCTGCACCATACGTCATCATGGAAGCCACTTCATATTTTAGAGCTTCTTTTAACTTAAATCCGCCAAACTCTCCCCAGTCTGTATGGAATTTTCCTGTCATCCCCAGATAGCCTTTTCCTGTTTTTCCAAAGAATTTCGCGCGGAAAGGCATCTTATCATATCCGCCCCAGGAGGTAGGAAGATCTTCCAGCTCAAAATGAGTCGAGCCCTCATGGTATTCCGGACGATTCGGATCTGCACCGCCGCTGTTAAAGAAAATCGTGGCATCCGGGTGCTTTTCGTGGAGGATTTCTCCGCATTTTCTCATGAAATCCTGATGCTTTACTGTATAATAATATTTTGCGTCTTCTTCTTTTTCTGGGTCAAGCCCCATCTTTCTCATACCAGCCTTACATTCATCACAATAACAGGCTTCCGTCATAAAACATATATCATAAAAAAGACCGTCCAGTTCCTCATACCTGTCGCACACTTCTCTTGTAATCTCATAAATATGCTGCGCATAGCTTCCATCATTTAAGCATAAATCAATCCAGGAGCAATTTGGCTTTGGATCATTCGGCTCTGCATTCAGATCAAAATTTGTGAGCATTGGCGTTCCGTCCTGATTTCTCATCCACCACTCCGGATGCTGCTCTGCATCCAGGGCGGACCAGCCAGCCGTAATATACACTGGAATACGTACATCAATTTCATGCGCAGCTTTAATCATCTCTCCCAAAAGATCGAAATCTAAGTACGGATGCATTGTGCCGACTTTTGTAGGATAATAGAATACACCGTGGTGGCATTTTGCAAAAACAGTAATACTGGAAAGGTTTCCTTCTTTTAATGCAGCCTGGAAGTTTTCTTTTGAAAATCTGGAACCAATTCCTTCAATCAACGGTGAAGTATGAAAATCCAGATGTACCTGTCTTGGACTGATTGTATTTTTCAATTGTTGCTTTATAAATTTGTTTTTCGACATTTTACAATTTCAGTATACGTTTTTTCGTATATTTAGCAAGTCATAAAATTAGCATGTATTTTGCTATTATTAGCATATTTTAAATTGTACTGTACCTGTCTCCATGTTAAAATAGAAACAAAAAAATCTATGTAAAATCCGAAATAGAAATTCATCAGAAAATACAGGAGAAATTTTCAAATGATATCTGAATATATTGCAAACTTAAAGATAAAACAGTATGGCGGAAGTTTTATTTCCTGTCCTTCTTCCTGGGCTGCCACCCACGTAACATCTTCTTATCATAAATTATATTTTCCTGTTTCAGGAGAAGCCAGAATTACTGCCAAAGGCCACACTCATTTTCTGAAAGAACGGCAGCTAATGCTCATACCCAAAGGAGTTACCCATTCCTTTTCTTTAACAGAATCCTGTCACCTTGAAAAATACTGGCTGCATTTTACCGCGTATTCTGAAGGAACTGACCTTTTTTCTCAGTTTACAGATATTACTGTATGGGATTTTTCCTCAAATGGCATGTTTACAAAGCTAACTGGATATTTTGACCAGCTTTTTGCTGCAGAAAGTGCCAACGCAGTAGAACTTTCCCTTTTACAGCAGGCATCTCTTTTCCAGATTTTCGCTCTGCTTTTTGCCTGCAGCCCGGAAAAAATCCCCTCCACCCTCGAAAATGCTCCACTTCATTCCAAGAAATCTGTTATCCTGAAATATATTGACGAACATCTTGCAGACTCCCTCACCATAGAACAACTTGCAAAAGTCGTCTATATGCACCCCACTGCCTTTATTCGCTACTTTAAAAACCGAATGGGTATGCCTCCTTTAAAATATATTAAATATCTGCGCCTGGAACGCGCAAAATTATATCTGGAAACTACAGATTATGCTATTCAGGAAATCGCGTCACTTACAGGTTTCACGACAACTTCCCATTTCAGTCGGGAATTTAAAGCAGCCTATGGAATGTCCCCTGTACAGGACCGGAAGTCTGTTTATTGAATATTGAAATTTGATGTATAAGTATAATAGAGTAGAGAAATAACTGCAAGAGTTATCTCCCTCTCTCCGGACTGATAATGTAGTTCACAACATTCATACCACTTCGCCTGTACCAACCCAGTCTTGAATTTGTCACTTTATAGATTGCTTCGTGGGCGAATCCATTCTTGTTTTTCTGATTGAGATAGCATAGATTTCTGTATATTGTCTTTGGGGTTTTCCACTGCTTTAGAACAACCACTCTTATTTTGTGCCTAAGCCATGCCCCAAACTCCTGCATGAACGTTTTCATCATCCCGATTCTAAAATAGTTAATCCATCCTCTTGCTATTTCATTCATTCGCTTGATAGTTACTGCAAGTGGGCGTGCAACAGCTTTGTTTCTCTTTAAGTATTCACTCAATTTCTTCTTTAGCACCCATAAAAAATAGCCGTCCTGTTCCTGAGAAAATGAAGTGAACCCCTTTTGTTAGACAAAATATAAGTCTAATGAAAGGGGATTTTTCATGTCATCAGGAAAAAAGATGTATTCGACAGAATTAAAATTGGAAATTGTACAGAGATATTTGCAGGGAGATGCCGGCGTTAAGAAACTGGCAGAAGAATATCATGTACACAAAGGTGATATTCAAAAATGGAGAGACGCTTATTTAGAGCATGGCATAGATGGATTAAATACCAGACCGAAATCCTATAGTGGAGATTTCAAAGTTTCTGTTGTAGAATATATGCATAATACAGGATCCTCTCTTCGGAAAACAGCTGCTCATTTTAATATCCCTTGCAGAGATTTGATTACCAGATGGGAACGCATCTATTATGAGGAAGGTAAGGAAGCCCTGTATATAGAAAGACGAGGCAGGGCTAGTACAATGAGAATTAAAAAACCACGTAAACCTAAGAAGGTAAATGAAAATGAAGATTTATTGGCAGAAGTTCAAAGACTTCGGATGGAGAATGAATACTTAAAAAAATTAAATGCCTTAATTCAAGAGCGGGAAAAATCAGAGCCACTGACAAAGTAGCTGTCATTACAGAATTAAGGCAAAAGTATAAACTGACAGCATTACTTGAAGTAGCAGAATTACCACGAAGCACTTATTACTATTATGTCAGTAAGGCAAAAAAGCCGGATAAATATGCGGAGATCAAAGAAGAAATCACGCAGATTTATCACGAAAATCAGGGACGATATGGATATCGGAGAATAACACTGGAGTTGCATAATCGCGGCTATCAGATCAATCATAAAACGGTGCAACGATTGATGAAGGTGCTGGGTCTAAAATGTATGGTAAGAATCAAAAAATATCGTTCTTATAAAGGACAGATAGGAAAGATTGCACCCAATCTTATCCAGCGTGATTTTAAATCAGATAAACCAAATCAAAAATGGACGACTGATATAACAGAAATTTCCTTATTTGGAACGAAACTGTATCTTTCTCCAATCCTTGATATGTTTAATGGTGAAATCATTAGTTATAACATAAGCGAACATCCTGTGCTAAACCAGGTACTGGATATGTTGGATAAGGCGTTTCTGAAGATTCCAGATAATACAAACCTTATTATCCATTCCGATCAAGGTTGGCAATATCAACACAAACAGTACCAGAAACGTTTGCAGCAAAAAGGAATCCGGCAAAGTATGTCCAGAAAAGGGAATTGTCTGGATAATTCTATCATGGAGAATTTCTTTGGGTTACTTAAATCAGAATTATTATATCTGAGGGAATTTAGTTCTATAGAGGAATTCCGTATTGAGTTAGAACGATACATAGATTA
>UQJE01000052.1 GCA_900541345.1 uncultured Blautia sp. | reverse complement strand
AATTTCAGAAAAATAAGGCGAGGGAGAAGAGACATGGATTTTTTGATTACGATTCTGGAACAGGGGCTCATTTATGGGATTCTTGGTCTCGGAGTTTACATTACTTATAAAATATTAGATTTTCCGGATCTTACAGCAGATGGGAGCTTTCCTTTAGGGGCTGCAGTGACAGCTGCCCTTATCGGAAACGGGGTAAATCCTTACCTGACCCTTCCGGCTGCTTTTTGTGCAGGCGCTCTTGCGGGAGTGTGTACAGGACTTATTCACGTAAAAGGAAAAGTGAGGGATCTTCTCTCAGGGATTATTATGATGACAGCCCTTTGGACGATTAATCTCCGCATTGCGGGAACCTCAAATGTACCTTTGTTTTCCAAAGAAACCATTTTTAAAAACGGTTTTCTGGAAAAAACAGTTCCAGAAAGCATAGCTCCGTATATTACGATTCTCGTTATTATTGTTTTAACTGTAATTACAAAGCTGATACTTGATTTTTATATGAGCAGCAAATCAGGTTTTCTTTTAAGGGCAGTAGGTGATAATGAAAAACTTGTAACATCTCTTGCAAAAGATCAGGGAAATACAAAGATTTTAGGGCTTGCCATCGCAAATGGTCTGATTGCGCTTGCCGGCTGCATCTTTTGTCAGGAAGAGAGAGTGTTTGAGATTTCTATGGGAACAGGAGCAATTGTGATTGGTCTTGCAAGTGTAATTATAGGAACTGGGTTCTTCCGAAATTTAAGCTTTATGAAAGCAACGACAGCAGTTCTTGTCGGTTCTGTTTTTTATAAGGCGTGTACGGCAGTGGCCATGAGAAATTTTGAACCGATGGATATGAAGCTTGTCACAGCCATTCTGTTCCTGGTTGTGCTTCTTATCAGTATGGAGAAAAAGAAGAAGGTGAAAAATCATGCTTGAGCTGAAAAATATTTATAAATACTATAATCCCGGCACAGTAAATGAAATGTGTCTGTTTGAAAATTATAATCTTACAGTAAAAGACGGGGAATTTGTATCTGTTGTCGGCAGTAATGGATCCGGAAAAACCTCCATGCTGAATATTATTTGTGGGAGTATTCCGGTGGAGAATGGAAAGATTCTTTTGGATGGCAAAGACATAACAAATGAAAAAGAATATAAAAGAAATCGGAAAATCGGAAGAGTATATCAAAATCCTGCGTTTGGTACATGTCCCAGCATGACAATTTTGGAAAATATGTCTCTTGCGGATCATAAAGGAAAATTTTTCGGACTGCAGAGAGGTGTCAGTAAAAAGCGTATGGAATATTACCAGGAGCTTTTAAAACCATTAAATCTGGGACTTGAGGATAAAATGCACGTAAAGGTAGGGTCTCTCTCCGGGGGACAGCGCCAGGCAATGGCTCTTTTGATGTCTACCATGACACCTATCGAATTTTTGATTTTGGATGAGCATACGGCAGCACTTGATCCGAAAACAGCGGAAATCATTATGGAGCTTACCGGAAAAATTGTAAAAGAAAAAAAACTTACGGCCATTATGGTGACTCATAATCTTCGATATGCTGTGGAGTACGGGGACAGGATTCTTATGATGCACCAGGGACAGAATGTCATGGACTGCGGAGGAGCGGAAAAAGCCGCAGTTTCCATAGATGACATTCTGGCAAAGTTTAATGAAATCAGCATTGAATGCGGAAACTGATTACAATATAAAAAAATGTTATTAGAGAATTACAAGTTGTTTTTCAAATTCGTGGCGAAAGGCTTTTCCTGTTTTTGAGCAGAGAATGCTCTCGTATACATTGGAGGCGAAAACCGTTTCAGAAAGAAGCTTCTTATCCGGAACTGCAAGAGAAACTGCAGCGTCGGAGACCTTTGTTACAAGGGGAATGGAGCTTCTTTTTTTGATTTCTTTTAAAAGCGGCGTGCTTTCCTTTCGGAATCCAAGTACTCTCGCAAAAGGAATATTTTCCGGAGTTTCTTTTACTTGAAGGAGAAGATGAAGCAGTGCTCTCTGGATTCTTGTTTGAGTCATTTCCTTTGTTTTTAAAAGAGAAACAAATTGAGAAAAGCTTTGGTATTTGTTTCTTGTGTTGCAGATGCGTCTGGAAAGCTCCGGAGACACATCAAGAAAAAGAGCCGGATTTTCTTCTTCCAGAAGGCGGTAATGAAGAAGAAGACTAAAATCCTCCTCTGTCACAAAAGCATTTTTCTCGGCGGCCTTTAAAAGTGTAGGAAAAACCGCTTTCGGAAGGGCGGATGCCATGTCTTTTAAACTACTTTCAGAAAATAGAAAATGCTTTCGGATTGCGGAGGCAGAGGGATTTGTCTTAGAAAGAGAAGTATCGTGATACCCTGCGCCTTCTCTTTTTAAGGTACATGGTTCTATGCGGCTTTTTAAGCGAAGCAGTGCCTTACAGTATTCGATTCCCAAAATATTGTTAGGGGAGAGAAGGATTTTCTCTGCGTGTTTCAGAGAATCGCAGGAAACGATTTTGGTATATTCCTGTAAAGCAAGAGCTCTTGCAGAAGGAAATGTTTTTCCCTCTGCCAGGGCTTTTTTTAGTACCTGCTTATATTCCTCTGGTTCTTCAATAAGAAGTGAGGCAAGTGCATTTAATTCTGATATGGAACCGGATTCGCTTCCGAAACACAGGAAATCCACAACGCCCAGGTTTTCTAAAAGCTGCACACCTCCCTTTGCAAAAAACTCTGCGCTTGCAGTTGATACAGAGACAGGAAGCTCCAGAACCAGGTCTGCGCCGCACTTTAACGCCATCTTTGCACGTGTGTGTTTTGGAAGAAGCGCAGGCGTTCCTCTCTGCACATAATCTCCGCTCATGGCAATAATGACGTAATCTGCACCAAGATGCTCCCGTGTATATGTAATCTGATATTGATGTCCTTTGTGAAAAGGATTGTATTCTGCTATAATTCCCGCGATTTTCATAATTGCACCTCAAAAAATACTTTCTTATGGCATATTCTAGCATTTGAACGCTTGAAATACAAGGAGTATAGGGGTATAATGTTAATAGCTATGAGTGCTGCCCGCAAAGGGTGAAATAGAAAGGAGCCATTTAACTATGGGATTTATTGATGTACTGAAAGACAGAGCAAGAGCAAATGTAAAAACAATTGTACTGCCGGAGACAGAGGATATGAGAACTCTGGATGCCACAGAGAAAATTTTAAAAGAGGGCATTGCAAAAGTTGTTCTTGTAGGAAATGAAGAAACTGTTAAGAAGAGTGCTGCAGAAGGCGGATTTGATATTTCCGGTGCAGAAATCGTAGACCCTGCAACTTCTGAGAAAACACAGGGTTATATTGACAAATTAGTAGAATTAAGACAGAAAAAAGGCATGACACCCGAGCAGGCAAAAGACATTCTTTTAAATCAGTACCTGTACTATGGTGTTATGATGGTAAAAATGGGCGATGCAGACGGTATGGTTTCCGGTGCCTGCCACTCTACAGCAGATACATTAAGACCATGTTTACAGATTCTGAAAACAAAACCGGGAACAAAACTGGTATCAGCTTTCTTCCTGATGGTTGTTCCGAACTGTGAATACGGCGCAAACGGTGCATTTGTATTTGGAGATTCCGGTCTTGTACAGAATCCGAATCCGGAAGAACTTGCAGCTATCGCAGCTTCTTCAGCAGAATCCTTCCAGCTTCTTGTTCAGGAAGAGCCGGTTGTTGCTATGCTTTCTCATTCCACAAAGGGAAGTGCAAAACATGCAGATGTAGACAAAGTAATCGAAGCTACAAGAATCGCAAAAGAAGAGCATCCGGAACTGAAACTGGACGGCGAGTTCCAGCTTGACGCTGCAATCGTACCAAGCGTTGGCGCATCCAAAGCACCGGGAAGCGAAGTTGCAGGAAAAGCAAACGTACTTATCTTCCCTGACCTTGATGCAGGAAATATCGGATATAAACTGGCTCAGCGTCTTGCAAAAGCAGAAGCTTACGGACCAGTTACACAGGGTATTGCAAAACCTGTAAATGACCTGTCCCGCGGATGTTCTGCAGACGACATCGTAGGTGTTGTTGCGATTACAGCAGTACAGTGCCAGGCAGAAGACAAATAAGAAAAATATTTAAAATCAGGAGAGTAAAATCATGAATGTATTGGTAATTAACTGTGGAAGTTCTTCTCTGAAATATCAGCTTATCGACTCTGAAACAGAGGCAGTTCTTGCAAAAGGTCTTTGCGAGAGAATCGGCATCGACGGAAGACTTGTATATCAGAAATCCGGATGCGACAAAGAAATTACAGAAGCTGCTATGCCTACACATAAAGAAGCAATCCAGATGGTTCTTGATGCGCTTACAAACGAAAAAACAGGCGCAATCAAGAGCTTAAAAGAAGTAAACGCTATTGGACATCGTGTTGTACACGGCGGAGAGAAATTTGCTTCCTCTGCAGTGATCACAGACGAAATGATCAAAGCAGTAGAAGAGTGCAACGACCTTGCTCCTCTTCACAATCCTGCTAACTTAATTGGTATCCGCGTATGCGCAGAACTTATGCCGGGTGTTCCGCAGGTTGGCGTATTTGATACTGCTTTCCATCAGACAATGCCTGCAAAAGCATTCCTTTACGGACTTCCAATCGATTACTACAAAAACTATAAAGTGAGAAGATACGGATTCCACGGAACATCTCACAGCTTCGTATCCAAACGTGCAGTAGAGTTTTTAGGTCTTGATAAAGATAACTCCAAAGTGATCGTATGCCATCTTGGAAACGGTTCTTCCATCAGCGCTGTTGTAAACGGCAAATGTATTGATACAACAATGGGTCTGACTCCTCTTGAAGGTGTTGTAATGGGAACACGTTCCGGTAATATTGACCCGGCTATTATGGAATATATTGCAAAAAAAGAAAACCTGGATATTGCAGGCGTTATGAACGTACTGAACAAAAAATCTGGTCTTCTCGGACTTTCCAATGGACTTTCCAGTGACTTCCGTGATTTAAATGAAGCAGCGCAGAACGGAAATGAAGATGCAGCAAACGCAATTGAAGTTCTCTGCTATGGCATTGCAAAATTTGTAGGTGGTTATGTAGCTGCTATGAACGGCGTAGACGCAATTGTATTTACAGCTGGTATTGGTGAAAATGCAATTCCTGTACGTGAAAAAATCGTAAATTACTTCGGATACCTTGGAGTAACTCTTGATAAAGAGGCAAACGGAGTAAGAGGCGAGGAAATCGTAATCTCCACACCGGATTCCAAAGTAAAAGTTGCAGTCATTCCGACAAACGAGGAACTGGCAATCTGCAGAGAGACAGTTGCTCTTGTTTAAGATATATTTTGGTAGGATACATTTTCTTCCAAAACAGGACAAAATATCGTTGACAAATCCGGAACCTGTATGTATAATTGATTGAGTGTGGATAGGAGATTACTATGCAGATACATTTATCAGATATTTCATCTTGTGAGGGAAAATGTGTGCAGGTGACTGCACCGCTTGAGATGGATTGCATTACCTTCCAGATGGGAAGCTTTCCGGTTCTTCATAAGGAACCTCTTGAGCTTACCATTACCAACACAGGAAAGAAGGTTCTTGAGCTTGTGGGTACGGGAGGCATTACAGTAAGCATTCCCTGTGACCGTTGTCTTGAAGACGTTTCAGTTGAGATTCCTCTTTCTTTTAAAAGAAAGTTGGATATGAAACTGACAGAGGAAGAGCGGGTGAATGATTTGGATGAAAATGCCTATCTCACAGGTATGGACCTGGATGTGGACCAATTGGTCTATTTTGAGGTGCTGATGAACTGGCCTTTGAAAGTTTTGTGTAAAGAAGACTGCAAAGGGATTTGCAGCCAGTGTGGAAAAAATCTGAATGAAGGTCTCTGCGATTGTGTGGAGGAGCCGAAGGATCCGCGTATGGCAGCCATCAGTGATATATTTAGTAAATTTAAGGAGGTGTAACATATGTCCATCTGTCCAAAGAATAAAACATCTAAAGCTAGACGTGATAAGAGAAGAGCAAACTGGAAAATGACTGCTCCGAACTTAGTAAAATGCAGCAAATGTGGTGCTCTTATGATGCCTCACAGAGTTTGCAAAGAATGCGGAAGCTATAACAAAAAAGAAATCATTAAAGTAGAAGACTAATGATTATTCGGAGACCGCCTGGCAGATTGAATTCTGTCAGGCGGTTTCTTTAAAAACAGAATATCTTTGTAGTTGAGGTAGCGGTATGGAAAAGAAAAATCAGATTACAGAAGGAATAATCTGGAAACAGCTTTTATTATTCTTTTTTCCTATTGTATTTGGTACATTTTTTCAGCAGATTTATAATACGGCAGACACGATTGTTGTCGGGCGTTTTGTTGGGAAAGAAGCTCTGGCAGCAGTTGGAGGCTCAGTCACACAGATTGTCAATCTGATTGTAGGTTTTTTTGTAGGACTTTCCTCCGGGGCAGCCGTTGTAATTTCACAGTTTTATGGAGCTGGAGATAAGAAAAATCTCCATCATACCTTACATACGTCCTATGCTTTTTCCGTTGCGGCGGGAATTGTAATGGGAATAATCGGAATTTTGATTTCCGGTCCGGCTCTTGAATTTATGAAGACGCCGGAAGAGATTATGAGGGATTCCAGGATATATTTATACATTTATTTTGGCGGTCTTGTATTTAATCTGATATATAATGTAGGGTCTTCTATTTTAAGAGCTGTAGGGGATTCTAAGCGCCCTCTGTACGTTTTAATCGTCACTTGTATACTGAATATTATACTTGATATTATTCTTGTTGTATGGGTGCATATGGGCGTTACAGGAGTAGCGGTTGCAACCGTGTTTTCTCAGGCGGTCAGTGCGGTTATGGTAACGGTAATGCTTCTGAAAAAAGGTACTATGTACCAGCTTCATTTGAAGAAAATTGCGTTTCATGGAACGGCTCTTCGCTCCATTCTTCGTATCGGACTTCCTGCCGGTCTGGAATCTGTAATGTACAATATTGCAAACCTGATTATTCAGATATTTGTAAATAAATTAGGAACAGATACAGTGGCGGCATGGGGGACTTTTGCTAAAATAGATGCAGTATTCTGGATGGTGATTAATGCCTTCGGTATTGCCATTACTACATTTGTAGGGCAGAATTACGGTGCAGGACGAAAGGACAGAATGAGAAAAAGCGTACGCGTATGTATGGTGATGTCGTATGCGTCTGCTGTTGTGCTTAGTGTGTTCCTGTTTGCTTTTGCAGAGCCTCTGTACCGTATTTTTACAACAGACAGCAATGTAATCAATATAGGAGTCCATATGATGCAGTTTTTGCTTCCTTCATACTTCCTGTATGTTATGATAGGAATCCTTTCGGGAGCATTAAGGGGAGCCGGAAAAGTCCTTGTTCCTATGCTTCTCACTTGCGGAGGCGTATGCGTTCTTCGTATTGTATGGATGTTTGCCGTGCTTCCTTCATTTCCGGGTATTGACACCATTATGCTCAGTTATCCGGTGTCCTGGGGTATCACCTCTGTATTGTTTATCATTTATTACATAAAAAAATTTCCAAAACCGGAAAAGGGAATGGGAATGTAAAAAGTTCAGGGAATGGAGAGGATCCATTCCCTGAATCTTTTTAAAGCTGCTGATTTCGTTGTAAGATATTTTCCTTTTTAAACCGAAAAGAGAATATATGTAGATTTCGTTTTCGTCATAGTAATAATATATATACTTCCATGAAAAATGGGAGATAATATATAGACTGTAAATTAAAATCATAAAAATAATCCGCGCTCCGCTTTCAGAAAAATTCGCTACAATATCCAGCAATACTAAAAAATGCAGGAAGAATTCCAGAAAAAATGTAAAATATAAAAAATTGTTGGAATAGGCTACATAGTGACAATCTGCCTCTTTTTGCTCTTTCCGCAGTTCTGATGTTCTGTGCAAGTACAGAGCGGAGCATTTATTGCTGAAAAAATCAGAGCAGAGTGTGGGATGTGCCTGTGAATAGAAAAGATGGCATTGAAGCCATCTTTTCTATAGAATGAATGTGTGAAATTATGTAGAAAATAAATTAATTAATATTGATACTGATATTTTCCCTTTTCGTCGATTCCATAGAAATCAGAAAAGGATAATGCAAAAATTTTATCTTTCATAGAGGAAATATCAATTTTGTTTTTGATGACATACTGGTAAATGCCGCTGTAATCAATTTCTCCCTGGATGAGAATACTGTCCAGCTTTCCGTCTCTTAATATGGCACGGCGGTAGCCTTTAGAATCCTGATGAATAATCACCTCATCGCCCTCCTCTGCGACTCCACGGCCCAGTGAGAGAGTAGTAATGCCATAAAAATTCATAGTGTTTTTCATAGCATAAAGATCTGTATATTCTTTTTCTGTTCCGCACATATTATAAGCGGCAGTTTCTCCTTGTTTCATAGCATTGGGCCAGATGCCGGAAAGGCCGGCAACATCTCCTGCTGCGTAAACATGTGGGCTGCTTGTCTCCATATGGGAATTTACTTCAATGAAACGTTCTGCTTTTATATTGCTTCCCTGTACGCATTCAATAGCAGGGCGGACACCTGCCGCTACAATTACAAGGTCACAGTTAATTCTTGTGCCATCATCCAGAATGACTGCTTCGATTGAACCATCTGCATTCATGACTGTCTCAGATGCTTTCTTGCCAAGAAGGAAGCGGCATCCATGAGATTCAAATTTTTCTCTGTAAGCATCTCCTGCAGCTTCATCAAGCTGTAGAGGAAGAATACGTTCTGCCATTTCCACAACAGTAACTGCTTTTCCTTGTTCAAGGAAGGCATATGCTGCATCCATACCCACAAGACCGGAGCCGACTACAAGAATATTCTCTGCCTTATCTGCAAGAGGGCGGATTGCCTGTGCATCACTTAAATCGCGCAGACCAAATACGTTGTTCGCTTCCCGGAACTGTCCGACAGGAGGAATAAAGCTGTGTGCACCTGTTGCGATGAGAAGACGGTCATAAGACTCTTTGCTGCCATCCTGGAGAATAACAACAGAAGCTTCTGTATCAATGGAGGTAACGGTTTTATCCTTTATCCAGGAAATATGATTTGTTTCAAAGAAATCTTCCGGTACAAAGGAGAGTGTCTTTTCATCTCTTTCATGGCTTAAATATTTATGCAGCATACAACGGGAGTGTACATGTGTATCTGTGGAAATTACAAGAATTTCTGCATCTTTCATAAGAGCGCGAATGGTTTTTGCTGCCTGAATACCGGCTGCTCCGGCACCAATAATTACATGCTTCATTCTCCCACCTCCTCAATGTAGATTGCTTTTTTTGGACAGGCACGCACGCATGCCGGACCTTCCGGATCTTCTGCGCAGAAATCACATTTGATTACTTTTGTATGTGTGGCAGTATCCGGTTTTAAAACACCGTAAGGGCAGTTCATAACACACATAAAGCAGGAACCGCATTTGTTTTCATCGTAAAGAACATGACCTGTTTGCGGATCTTTTGTAAGTGCACCGCTCATACAGGACATGACGCATTCCGGCTGGTCGCAGTGGCGGCAGAAGATTGGTTTGTAACTGCCGTCGGAGGAACAGACAATATGGTTTCTTGATTCATTAAGAATGTCTGTTAAATCAAGAGTGTATACATTTCCTTTGTCTGCACGGTGTGCCTGCATACAGGCAACCGTACAGTTTTTGCAGCCGTCACATTTGGCGGCATCAATGAAAATACGTTTCATAGAAACACCTCCTAGATATGTAATGCGCTGCGTTTTTCTTCGATAATATTCTCCAGAATATCTGCGGAAGCTTTTGCGTCAGAATTGATGATAACCTGACCTCCGGTAAGCTCTTTCATATCTTCTGTTAAAACTTTTACTGCAACAGGGCTTCCTGTCATAAATGGCGGAAGACCAAGATGAAGCGGAAGACCAAGGGAAAGACCAAAGCATCCGTCTGCGATTGCCTGCTCTTCAAGCCACTGTGCTGCGGAAAGAACAAGAGGGAGCTGCGGAAGGTCAACGCCGAGTTCTGCTGCAATCTCTGTTGCCACGATTTCAAGACGTCCGATGGCAAGACACGGACCGAAGTTTAATACTGGCGGGATACCAAGTTTTTCACATACTGCACGAAGTTTCGGACCAGCAAGCTTAGCAGCTTCCGGAGTCATAAGACCGCAGTTTTCGATACCGCCTGAAGAGCATCCTGCTGTGAGAACAATAATATCACGGGCAATCAGTTCTTTTGTAAGTTCTACTGTTAAAACGTCGTGTCCGCCGGCTGTTAAGTTAGAACATCCGACAACGCCTGCAATACCTTTAATATCACCGGATACAATCAGGTCAATAAGTGGTTTCCAGCTTCCGCCCAGGAAGGATTTTAAAGAGCCTTCGCTTACGCCGGTGAGGGTATTGGAGTTGCCGTGCTCCGGAAGAAGATTCATTGGAACATTTCCACGGCGTTCTTTGTAAGCGTCGATGATTTTGTCAATAATAACTTCTGTCTGTGCTTCTCTTTCTTCAAATTTATATGGAAGAAGCTCTGCGTTTGCCTTCTTTGCAACGTCATCAAGACAAATCTGTTTGATCTTCAGTTCATCACAAATCGGTTCAATACCCGGAAGTGTACAGTTAAACTCAGAAAGGACAGCATCGATTCCGCCAGTTGCAAGAATTGCCTCGCTTGTGTAGTTGTTCCCTGCATGACCATCAAATACTTCCTGATAATGGGAACCACGAAGCTGTAAATCCTGTCCGACACAGGTACATCCAACAAGTTTAAATCCTTTTGCGCCTGCTGCCTGTGCTTTTTTTACTGCTTCAGGAGATACCAGTTTTTCCTGTAAGTCTACAAAAATAGTGTGCTGATGGCCGGTAATCATAATGTTGATGTAATCCGGGTCAATTACGCGCAGTCCTACCGGTGCAGGGCGCAGCTCAGGCTGTCCCAAAAGAACATCATTTAAAAGGTTTGTGAGTGTAAGACCGTAAATACCGGTGGAAATACCAAGTTTTAAGCAGTCTGTCAGCATATCTACAGGATCGGAATTTAAGTTTGTAGAACATTTTACAACGCCTTTGAATACTTCGGATTTTGCTCCGCCAGGCATAATGCCAAGTTCTTTCCAGCGTTTCACACGTGGAGCGTAAGCAATTTTTTCTACAAGCTCAGCCTGAACATATTCCGGTTTGTAAAGATCTGCAAGAACTGCATCTGCAATCTTTTCAGCTTTTACATAATTGTCTTCTTCTTCAATGCCAAACAGTTCAGCAAGGTGATTTAAGGATTCTATACCTTTTAATTCTCCCTTTGCCTGGGCTGTTTTTTTCAGATTTAAGGCTGTGTTTTCAACAATATGAATATAACAGCCGCTTCCTGCTGCAACAGATCTTAAAAAGTTACGTGTCACAATGGTATCCGCATTTGCGCCGCAGATTCCTCTTGGAGAATTTGGTGTAATACGGCAGGGACCATTAGAGCAGAGACGACAACAGACACCCTGAAGACCAAATCCGCATTTTGTTTTCTGAGTATCTACTCTGTGATGAGAAGTTTCCATAGGAAGGGAGCGGATAAAATCCTCCAGGGGTTTGTCTGCGCTTTTGCAGGTGTTGCAGCCATAGCACTGATTCATAAGTATTTCCTCCTTAAATATAAAAAAATATGAATTATCGTATTCGTCGAGAGATATTATATAATACTGGATAAAATAAGTCAATATTAAAAATCGCATATTTCAGGGAAAAATAGTAGAATCTGGCGAAAAGGAATGTTATACTGAACGTATCGCGTAAAAACGGGACAGAGATTAAAGTGAGGATAGAAGATGAATATTTTAAATATAGAACATGTAAGTAAGGTATTTGGAGAAAAAATAATTTTTGATGATGTTTCTTATGGGATTCATCAGGGGGATAAAATCGGCATTATTGGAATTAACGGAACAGGAAAAACCACGATTCTTAAAATAATAGCAGGATTGGAGGAGCCGGATGAAGGGCAGGTTATTATGCAGAATGGCCTTCGTATTACGTATCTTCCTCAGAATCCGGAATTTCCTCCAAATGCCACAATTCTTGATTATGTTGCAGATGGAAAGTGTCAGAAGGACTGGGCAACGGCAAGCGAAGCTGCCAATGTATTAAATAAGCTTGGGATTACAAATCATGAAGAAAAAATAGAGCATCTTTCCGGAGGGCAGAAAAAAAGAGTGGCACTTGCAAGAACTCTTGTAAATCCGGCGGATATTTTAATTCTTGACGAGCCTACAAACCACATTGATAACGAGATGGCCTCCTGGCTGGAGGATTACCTTCGAAAATTTAAGGGAGCATTAGTTATGGTAACCCACGACCGTTATTTCTTAGACAGAGTGACAAATAAGATTCTGGAAATCAGTCATGGAAAGCTTTATTCTTATGAAGCAAATTATTCGAAATTTCTGGAACTGAAAGCCCAGAGAGAAGAAATGGAGATGGCAGGGGAGCGGAAGCGTCAAAGTGTTCTTCGAATGGAGCTTGAGTGGGCGAAACGCGGATGCCGCGCGAGAAGCACAAAACAAAGAGCAAGATTGGAAAGGTTAGAAGCATTAAAAAATGGAACAGCTCCCGTAACGGATCAGAGGGTAGAAATGGATTCTGTAGAAACCCGCATGGGAAAGAAAACAATCGAGCTTCATCATGTAAGCAAATCGTTTGGAGAAAAGAAAGTAGTAGATGATTTTACTTATATTATTCTCCGCAATCAGCGTCTTGGCATTATCGGGCCAAATGGATGTGGGAAATCTACACTTATGAAAATGATTGCCGGGATTTTAAAACCGGATGCGGGAGAAATTGAGTGGGGAGACACTATTAAAATAGGATATTTTGCACAGGAAGTTCCGGACATGGACAGAAATCTCCGAGTCATCGATTACATTCGAGAGGTGGCGGAATATATTCCGACAAAAGATGGAAAAATCAGCGCTTCTATGATGCTGGAACGATTCCTTTTTGATTCTGCCATGCAGTATACCCCTGTGGAAAAGCTTTCCGGAGGAGAAAAGCGCCGCCTGTATCTTCTTAAAGTTCTTATGGAAGCGCCAAATGTTCTTATTCTTGATGAGCCCAGCAATGATATTGATATTCCCACACTTACCATCCTTGAGGATTATTTGGATTCTTTTTCTGGAATTGTAGTTGCTGTTTCTCACGACAGATATTTTCTCGACAATATGGCAGACCGGATTTTTGCTTTTGAGGGGGAAGGGCATCTCGTGCAGTATGAGGGAGGCTACACAGACTATCTGGAGGCAAGGGAAAGAAAAATGTCAGATATGCCCGAGGAGGAAAGCTCTCTTATAAAAAAAGATAAATCCTCCAAAAATGACTGGAAACAGAATCGTAAGGAAAAACTTAAATTCACCTTTAAAGAGCAGAGGGAATTTGAGACAATCGATGAGGATATAGAAAAGCTGGAAGAGCGTATTGCGTCCCTTGAAGAAGAGATGATGAAAAATGCCACCAATTCCGGAAAACTCCGGGAGATTGTGGAAGAAAAAGAAGAGGCGGAAAAGGCTCTGGAAGAAAAAATGGACAGATGGGTTTATTTAAATGACCTTGCAGAGCGTATTGAGGCACAGAAGGAGGAGAGAGCATGAGAAGTCCTATGACAACTCTTTGTTACATAGAAAAAGAAGATTCTTATCTTATGCTTCACCGGGTATCAAAGAAAAATGATGTGAATAAGGATAAGTGGATTGGGGTAGGCGGACATTTTGAAGCGGGAGAAAGCCCGGAGGAATGTCTTTTAAGAGAAGTAAAAGAAGAGACAGGCCTTACCCTTACTTCCTGGAAATTTCGCGGGCTTGTTACCTTTACACAGAAAGGCTACGGAACAGAGTATATGTGCCTCTATACAGCAGAGGGATTTACAGGAGAATTAAAGGACTGTGATGAAGGAAAACTTAAGTGGGTCAAAAAAACAGAAATAGAAAATCTGAATTTGTGGGCAGGAGATAAAATTTTTCTTCGCCTTATGGCGGAAAATGCTCCGTTTTTCTCTTTGAAGCTTCGCTATGAAGGGGATGATCTTATGGAGGCTGTTCTTGACGGAAAGGCGCTTTCCTATTGACTTTTTCTATAAAAATCGAGTATCATATATGGCAGTTGCAATAAAAAACAGGAGGAAAAAAATATGTCAGAGACAGTAAAAGTAGTAGTGGATGTCATGGGCGGTGACAATGCGCCGACAGAACCGGTAAAAGCAGCGGCGGCAGCTGTAGAAGAGCGCAGTGATATAGAAGTCATTCTTACAGGAGATAAAGATGTAATTGAAAAAGAACTGGAAAAGTATACTTCCGCTCCAAAAGAACGGATTCACATTGTTCCCACAACAGAAGTGATTGAGACAGCAGAACCTCCTGTTATGGCAATCCGTAAGAAAAAGGATTCCTCTATTGTAGTTGGTCTGAATATGGTAAAAAAGCAGGAAGCAGATGCGTTTGTTTCTTCCGGAAGCTCCGGAGCAGTTCTCGTAGGCGGTCAGGTTATTGTAGGAAGGAGCAAAGGTGTGGAAAGACCTCCGCTGGCGCCGTTAATCCCGACGGCAGAAGGCGTCTCTCTCCTTGTGGATTGTGGAGCGAATGTAGATGCACGTCCTTCCCATCTCGTACAGTTTGCAAAAATGGGTTCGATTTACATGGAGCATATTGTGGGAGTGAAAAATCCGAGAGTCGCTATTGTAAATAACGGGGCAGAGGAAGAAAAAGGAAATGCTCTTGTAAAAGAAACCTTTCCTCTTTTAAAGGCATGTAAGGGTATTAATTTTATCGGAAGTATTGAGGCTAGAGATATTCCTTCAGGATACGCAGATGTTATCGTATGTGAAGCGTTTGTGGGAAATGTTATTTTAAAGCTTTATGAGGGACTTGCCGCAACTCTTATGAGTAAAATCAAGAGCGGTATGATGAAAAATACAAGAAGCAAAATGGGAGCACTTCTTATTAAGCCGGCATTGAAAGAAACATTAAAAGAATTTGATACAACAAAGCACGGCGGCGCGCCGCTTCTTGGTCTTAAGGGACTTGTTGTAAAAACGCATGGAAGCGCATCCTCCGTAGAAATAAAAAATGCAATTTTTCAGTGTGTAGATTTCAAACAGCAGCAGATCAATGAAAAAATTGCAGAACATATTAATGAGGGAGATTGAAATTGGAATTTGAAAAGCTGAAAGAAATCATAGAAGAAATTCTTCATATAGATAGAGAAACAATCACAGAATCCTCTGGATTTGTAGATGATCTCGGAGCAGATTCACTGGATCTGTTCCAGATTCTTCTCTGTCTGGAAGAAACGTATGATATTGAAATCGAAGAAAAAGATGCAGAGGAGATCCGGACAGTGGGAGATGCTGTTTCGCTCATTTGTCGTCTGATCAAAGGGTGAAAGGAATAAAGTGAATTATGGAGAAAAATCTGGAAAAACTGGAAGGGATTATTGGATATATATTTAAAGATAAACATCTGCTTTCTCAGGCAATGACACACAGTTCTTATGCTAATGAAAAAAAGTTGGGGAAAGCGGGCTGCAATGAGCGTTTGGAGTTTTTGGGAGATGCTGTTTTGGAACTTATCAGCAGCGATTTTCTTTTTGCTGCATATCCGAAGGTTCCTGAGGGCGAGCTTACAAAAAAACGTGCCAGCCTGGTGTGTGAGCCGAGTCTTGCTTATTGCGCCAGGGAATTTGGGCTTCCGGAGTTTCTCCTTCTTGGAAAAGGAGAAGACATGACAGGAGGAAGGAACAGAGATTCTATTGTCTCAGATGCAACAGAGGCGCTTCTCGGAGCAATTTATCTGGACGGTGGTTTTGCTAGCGCAAAGGAGTTCGTATTGAAATTTATCTTGAATGATATAGAGCACAAACAGCTCTTTTATGATAGCAAGACCATCTTACAGGAAATTGTTCAGGAAAATGGAGGACAGCCTGTGGAATATCAGCTTATAAAAGAGGAAGGTCCGGATCACAATAAGAGCTTTACCGTCAGTGCTCTAGTAAACGGAAACGCAATGGGCAGAGGCAAAGGGCACACAAAAAAAGCGGCGGAGCAGGCGGCTGCCTATGAGGCGATACGCAGGATAAAACAATAACAGGTGGAATATGTATTTAAAAAACATTGAAGTGCAGGGCTTTAAATCCTTTGCACAGAAAATAAACTTTGAATTTCATAATGGGATTACGGGGATTGTAGGTCCAAATGGAAGCGGAAAAAGCAATGTAGGCGATGCTGTCAGGTGGGTTCTGGGAGAACAGAGTGCAAAACAGCTCCGCGGCGGAAATATGCAGGATGTTATTTTTTCCGGGACAGAGACAAGAAAGCCGTTAAGTTTTGCTTCTGTGGCAATCACACTTGATAATTCTGATCACAAGCTTCCGGTGGATTTTCAGGAGGTGACCGTTACAAGACGGCTTTATCGTTCCGGTGAGAGCGAATATCTTATTAACGGAAGTGCCTGCAGGCTGAAGGATATCCATGAAATGTTTTACGATACCGGTATTGGCAAAGAAGGATACTCGATTATCGGTCAGGGGCAGATTGATAAGATTTTAAGTGGAAAACCAGAGGAGCGAAGAGAACTCTTTGATGAGGCAGCAGGAATTGTAAAGTTCAAGAGAAGAAAAAACACAACCATAAAAAAACTGGAAGAAGAGCAGCAGAATCTTGTCCGTGTAACAGATATATTAAGCGAGCTTACAAGACAGCTTGCACCTCTTGAGAAACAGGCGGAAACGGCAAAAATTTATCTCGGGAAAAGAGAGATGTTAAAAGAGCTGGATGTGAATCTTTTTCTTGCGGAAAACGAGCATACGGAAAGTCTTTTAAAAGAGTTGGAGGAAAAAACAAAAACAGCAGAACACCAGCTTCAGGAAACAAACGGAGCTTATGAAAAAACAAAAGAAGAATACGACCGTCTGGAAAAAGAACTGGAAGAGCTGGAAGAGAAAATGGAGTCTCTCAGGGAAGAAACTCAGGGAAAAGCTCTTCAGAAGCAGCAGCTGGAAGGACAGATCAATGTCTTGAATGAACAGCTTTCTGCCGGAGAGCAGAACCGAGAGCATTACGAAAGCCGTCTTTTGAGTATTGCAGAAGAACTTTCTAAAAAAGAGGAAGCAAAAAAAGAGCAGCAGGAAGAAGGAGAGCTTTTAAAAGAAAAAACATCTGAAATGAAAAAGCAGATGAAGAAGAAGGAAGAGGCTCTCTCCCGAATTCAGGAAAATATACAGGAATGCAGTGTGGCAGTGGAAGAGGGGAAAAATGAGATTATTGAGATTTTAAATACCCGCGCCACGACAAAAGGAAAAGCCCAGCGTTTTGATACTATGATGGAGCAGATTGGTATCCGCAAAGCGGAATTAAGCCAGAAAATCCTTAAGTTGAAAAGCGAGGAGGAAGAGCAGTCCGGTGCTATGAAAAGGGCTGCTGCAAAATATGAGGCAATTACTGCCCTCATAGAGGAAATGAATGAGGAGTGCAATCGCCTTAATGAGGAAGTATTTTCGATTCAGGAACAGTTGAAAAATCAGAACGGGCAGATGGAGGCGGGGCAGGCCGCCTACCACAGAGAGGCGTCCCGACTGGATTCCCTGAAAAACATGGCAGAGCGTTATGATGGCTATGGAAACAGTATCCGAAGGGTGATGGAGCAAAAAGAACGGGTACCGGGAATCGAAGGAGTAGTGGCAGATCTGATTCAGGTAAATAAGGATTATGAAATTGCCATTGAGACAGCGCTTGGAGGCAGTATTCAGAATATTGTTACAGACAATGAACAGACTGCCAAACAAATGATTGAGTTTCTGAAGAAAAACCGTTTTGGACGTGCGACCTTCCTTCCTCTAAGCAGTGTAAATGCGAGGGGAGAGTTTTCCCAAAAGGAGGCGCTGAAAGAAGAGGGCGTAATCGGGCTTGCGAGTGAGCTTGTAAATGCAGCGCCAAGGT
>UQJE01000051.1 GCA_900541345.1 uncultured Blautia sp. | reverse complement strand
GTCTTGGACTAGGTGCAATAGGTATTGCGAATATGTGGTTTGCTATTTTCGCAGACGTTGGTGTTATGATTATTGCAATATTAAATGCTATTAGAGCATTAAAAGTGCATAATCTATAGTTTAGATGAAAATGCAAAAAATAATTACAGAGGAAGATGGTATGAGATTGGTGGAATTTTTCAGATTGCTGGGAGATGTTACAAGGCTAAGGATCGTGCTTGAATTAAAAACAAAAAGATGTGTTGGAGAATTAGCAGAAAAATTAGATATGTCTCATTCAGCAGTCTCTCACCAATTAAATATATTAAAATCTAATGGCATGGTAAAAAGTCAAAGGCAAGGAAAATATATTTACTATATGTTGCAAGAGGAATATGTACAAAACGCTATTGAAAGATGCAAGATTTTGTTTGATAAGGAGTATTCTTCTAATATTCACACTTAACTGGACAACAGGGATAAGAAATGGATAGAAAGACGGAGTGATTCAGACACAGCGGTGGAAAAATTTTTATGATTTTTCCGCCGTTTTTTAGTGGCTGATTCACTTTGTCAGTTGAGTGAGCCTGCGGGCGAACAATAAATCCTCGTTATCTAACAAGGGGGAGTACAAAAAATAAAATTTTTTCTCTGCATCCAGAACCAAATCCTCCATATATACATCTAATTAGTGTAAAATAAAAGAAACAAACGCGCGTAACCACATCCGGCCGGACAGAAGGAGACAACCGACTATGACAAAAGATGTATTTATTAAAGAAATACGGCGCTCAGAAGCCATGATGTATCATGTGGCAAAGTCTATTTTGAAAAATGATTCAGACTGTGCTGATGCAGTACAGGAAACGCTTCTGAAAGCTTATGAAAAACTGGAGGCAGTACATTTTGGAAATGTAGATGCCTGGCTTACGGTGAGATAAGAATTTTATTTCTGAAAACTGTCACAGAATCCGGCGATATACGTTTTATTAGTAAAAGACGTATCAAAACAAAAGGAAGAAGGGAGAGAGCATATGGAGCAGAAAGAGTGGAAGCAGATTTATGAACAATATTATAAATCTATGTTTTTATATGCCCTTTCCCTTACAAATAATGTGCAGGACGCGGAAGACCTTCTTCAGGAAACCTTCGTTAAGGCATTTCTTTCTTACAAAGATACAGGGAGTTTAAAAGCATGGCTGATAAAAGTGCTGCGAAACGAATTTATCAGTATGATGAGAAAACGCAAAAAAGAATTTTTATCAGATGGCGAGACGTCTTTTTTAAACGCAAAAAGTGAAGAGGAGGAGATTTTGGAGCAAATCATACGTGAGGAGGAACGAAAAAAGCTGTTTCGGGCAATACAAAAGTTGGGCATTAAGCAAAAAGAGATATTGATTGAGAATATTTACTTTCATATGTCTGATGAACAGATTGCAGAATCTCACGGACTGACAAAAGAAAATGTGCGCCAAATCCGCTCCAGAGCCAGGAAAAAACTTCTTCAAATAATAAGGGAGGAACCGTGATGGAGGAAAAAAATAAAAGTAATTTTACGGAAGAAAGCTTAGATCGGGAATTAGAGAAGCTTGTAGAAGATATGCCGGAGCAAAATGAAGATTTTGAAAAAAAGATTGACCGATATATAAACAAGAAAATAAGAAAAATCACAGTGAAAACAGTGCTTGTTATTTTCGGTATCATATTTGTTTTGTTCTTAATCATCAGCCCTGGAATGGATGCCGTGTATCTTAATCCTGAAAAACTCCAGAAGGACCAGACATTTCTTTCTGTAATGCGGGATTATTATGATGTTACAAGACCGTATATTGAGATCAATGACATTCAGGTGGAGAAAAAAGGCTTTGGAAGATATACACTGGGGATTTCTGCAACGAATAATATAAAAAGCCGTAATATTGGAATTGAAAATGTATGGGTGGATTTGGAGCAGGGGAAATATAAGAACTGGCAGGACCCGGAAATGCTCCTTGTGACAAGACTGGGGGAATTTGAGAATCCCGCAGGGCGAGAAGACGTAGAAAACCTGATAAAAGAAATGGAAAAATTGCCGGAATCAGCAGAAATCAGTCTTGCTGTTTCAGAAGAAAAGGTAAGAGATGTGGAGGAGCTTCGAAAAGAAAAAGTAAATCTGGACTGGATTGAAGTATATCATCCGGACATTGAAGGATTTCAGGGGGGACTCAATCTTTGGAGAATTATGTTATTTAAAGAATCGGATGACAGAGATGAGATGACAGAAGAGGAGCTCTTAAATGTTTATGTGGAAAAGCTAAAGAATCTTGTTGAGCATCCGGATATTTGGTGTCCGCTTGATCTTCCATATCATTCCACAGTCTGGCCAGATGGAACAGAGGAAATGAAAGACTGCTACGAAGCTGCAAAAAAACTGAAGAAACTGCAGACAAAGGCATATTATATCTCAGGCCAGAGAGATGAGGTTTTGGAGTTTCTTAAAAAAACAGATATAAAAACAATCTCTGTACACAATGTAAAATCTAATATCTGGGAATAAGGAAGATTAAAATGTTCCACGAGTATACATCCAGGTGAAAAGAAGCCTAAGTCCCTCAGGAGTTGAGGGACTTAGGGAGTGCAGAGGACTTCGCTTTGTTACATAATATGACTGTCAGCATTGATGATTTTAGTAGAGAGCATATCGTTCATTCCCCCAATTATCCCGGAGATTTCTTCTCCATCAGATTCGCCAATTACGGCTACGTTTTCAGAAATGGCGGCAACAGCGCTTTCCTGTTTGTCATTACAAGTGACTTTTGCACAGTTTTCAATTCTAAGACGCTCCAGTATCAGTTCTGGTGTTACATCGGATGAAATCTTTGCGGCAGCCGTATTTCTTACCAGAATTTTATCAGGAGAACTTTCAAGCAATGTTTTATCGATTTTAACACTCACTTTGTTTTCAATGATTCGTCCTTCCCACTTAAATGTAAGCTCGCTGTATTCTACGTTTAATTTTTTGAAGTCTTCCGCCTGATTTTTCTTTAACGTCACATTTCCCTTCACTGTGAGCTTTGTGATAGAATCAGATAATGCGCGCAGATTGGCGTTGTCGGGAATGGTTAAGTTTCCGTATACATATATGCAGTCTCCATTCTTTTCTACGAGCTGTTCATTTAAAACTGCGTCTCCATAATGAAGCGTCATTCCAGCAGGAGTGACTGTAAATTCTGCTTTTTCATCAAACAATTCCACACAGGCTTCTACCATTTCCTCAGGAACGATTAACTGGCGGGTAATAAACTGTACATTTTTCCGTACCAGTTTTTCCATATCTGCCGATTTATCCTGTACGATTACCACATCTTTTACATAATATTTTCTGCCCTCTCTTGCTCTCAGAGGAAAATATTTATCCATGATAAAGGTATCGTCTAAGATAACACAGTCATCAGGATAGACAGATACAGAGCCGTTGGCAGATAATTTTGTCAGGTAGCCCTCAAGACTTTTTGGGCAGGTGACAGAACCGTTTACATGAATTTTTTCGTACTTCTGCAGGGATTCTTCTGTGCCGGGATAAATCGTCAGATCTCCGTTTACACTTAACAATGTGTGTTCGTGAACAGCAGTAGTTCCTGTTATTTCATAAGAGCCGTTAATTGCCTGTAATTCTATTTTGGCATCATCTTCAAATTCCATAGTACAATCATGGTTAAGGGTAAGGGGAAGGCGGTTTAAAATACTTTTGCTGGAAGGGCTGACAATCACAAGATCTGTATTGATCATCATTTTTTCATAACCGCTGTAATCTTCTTCCTTCATTTTTCTTGTATCACAGACATCGCAATTTAATAAGTAATTTTTTTTGTTAAACATATTTTTGTCCTCCTAAAAATTTTTTTAAGTGCTGGCGTGCAGAAGAAAGTTTGAAGCGAACCGTCCCCGGCGGAATAGAGAGGATTTCTCCAATCTGACTGGAGGTATAGCCTTCCAGATAGCGCAGTGAGAAGATAACGCCTTCCAGATCCGGCAAAGTTTCCAGTAACTGCTCCCATTCCAGATTTGTAATTTCCTCGGAATATGTTTGCTGCAGAGGAAACTCTTCCACAATGGTTTCTTTATTTCCATGCCTGACACGGTCCACATACAAATTTTTAATGGTTCGGTATAACCATGAACGGCGTTGATGTTCCTGTAAGGAAGCAAGGACATCTTCATGAAGCATTGCGCGCAGAAAGGCTTCCTGTACCAGTTCTTCCGCGGTATGCAGGTTTCCCGTCATGCTGCGACACCAGCCTGTCAGTTCCTGATAATATTTTTCGTATAGTTCCTCTATCATACTTTGCGTTCCTTTCTTTTGCCTTTCACTTATAAGACGTATGGACAGGCGAAACTGTTGAAAAAAAATTGAAAGTTTTTTATATTATACACGATTTTACAGTGAGAACGCTTATTGACTTTCTTTTGCCTGCTTGCTAATATAGAATCTTGGTTGAAATTATATCCTTCGATAGAAGGAGGGAGGATTTTATGTCAAAAAATAACAAGTATGAAATTGATATGTGCAACGGTTCTATTATGGATAAGCTGATTTCCTTTTCCATTCCGCTGATGCTATCAGGCATTTTGCAGCTTCTGTTTAATGCGGTGGACATTGTTGTTGTGGGACGTTTTTCCGGAAGTCAGGCTCTGGCAGCAGTCGGTTCCACATCGGCTCTTATCAATGTATTCACAAATCTTTTTATCGGGATTTCTCTTGGGGCAAATGTCCTTGCGGCACGTTTTTATGCGGCGGGAAAAGCAAGAGAAATGTCGGAGACGGTACATACTGCAATTACACTGGCGCTAATCAGCGGAGTAGCTATGGGATTGATTGGATTTATTTTTTCCAAAGGCGCACTTGGATTGATGGGAACTCCGTCCGATGTAATTGATCAGGCTGCTCTTTATATGAAGATATATTTTCTGGGAATGCCGTTTTTTATGCTTTATAATTATGGTGCGGCAATTTTAAGAGCAGTAGGAGACACAAAAAGACCATTGCTGTTTCTTGTGGTGGCTGGTGTGACGAATGCTGTCTTAAATATGATTCTTGTAATCGCATTTCATATGGGTGTTGCAGGTGTTGCGATTGCTACGGTAGTTTCTCAGATGATTTCCTGTGTTCTCGTGCTTCTCTGTCTGTATCAGACAGAGTCTGCCTATCAGCTTCGGTTTTCAAAGCTTACGATAAAGGGAGCTTACCTGAAGCAGATTTTTCTTGTGGGAATTCCGGCAGGTATTCAGAGTACCGTGATTAATTTTTCCAATGTGCTGTTACAGTCCTCTGTCAATTCCTTTGGCTCTGTAGCAATGGCAGGATATACGGCTGCCAATAATATTTTTGGATTTTTATATGCGGCTGTGAATTCTGTTACGCAGGCATGTATGAGTTTTACCAGCCAGAATTTTGGTGTGGGAAAATGGAAAAGAATGGATAAGGTACTTGTAAACTGTATTGTCCTTACGGTGGGAGTTGCGCTTGTTCTTGGAGGCGGAGCCTATGTTTTCGGACCGGAGCTTTTAAGGATTTATACTTCCGATCCGGAAGTTATCAAGTGTGGAATGGAAGTGCTGCTTTATACGACAGTAACGTACTTTATGTGCGGTCTGATGGATCTGTTTCCGGGAGCACTTCGTGGAATGGGGCATTCAGCAGTGCCTATGCTTCTGTCTGTTATCGGAACCGTGGGAACCAGAATTGTATGGATTTATATGATTTTCCCGGCACACAGAAGTCTTGATGTGCTTTTCATTTCTTATCCGGCATCCTGGCTTATCACTATTGTTATGCAGGTGCTCTGTTTCTGGATCGTGCGGAAAAAGCTTCATAAAAAAATGAAAGTATATGCAGGAGAAGAAAAATGAAAAATATGAATTTGAAAATTAGATTAAAACAAATTTTATTGCTGATTCTTGGTCTTGCAATTGCTCATCTGGGAGTGACCTTATTTATTCAGGCTGATCTAGGGGCTGACCCTTTTAACGTACTGATCCAGGGGATTTACAGAAGTGTACCGTGGCCTTCTGCAATTTCCTGGAGTCATGGAGCAACGCATATGCTAGTGTGTTTTTTCATTATTATTGTACTTCTTTTTGTTGATAAAACATACATAAAAATCGGTACTTTAATCTGCATGTTTTTAGGCGGTCCGATTATTGATGTGTTTACCGTTCTCCTGAAAAATTATATTAATAACAGTCTTTCTTTTGCAGTACGCATTCCGGTTCTTATTGCAGGATGCGTGATTCTTGCGATGGGAATGACAATTGTGATTAAATCAGAAGCAGGAACAGGACCAAATGATCTTGTTGCAATCGTGTGGAGTGACAAGTGGCATAAGCCATTCGGGATTATCCGAATTGTGACGGATTTCTGTTTTGTTGCAGTCGGATTTTTACTGGGCGGAACGTTTGGAATCGGAACAATCATCTGTGCATTTGTAGTCGGTCCGGTAGCACAGATTTTTATGCCATATGCAGAAAAAATCTGTAAGCGCGTAATGAAAAATGCGTAGAGCCTGCACAAGCGTTTTCATTTATTTTCCTGATTTTCAGATACAGGAATTGTGATCATTGTGATATAGTCATTCTGGGCATTTAAAGCCATTTCATTTAATCCTTCTTCGTATGCGTACCCTGTAAGTTGCAGGTTATGTTCGGAGGCATATGAGAGGATTTTTTGGTAAATATGGGGAAGTTTTCCCCAACTGCCTATACAAAAGGCACGAAGATATTTTCCGGCCGGAAGTATTTCATCGTATATTTTTGAGGCAGAAGGACAGTAGGCAAAAAAGGAAGTGTAGCGTTCAAAATGATTTTGCCGAATATCTTCGGAAGAAATACGGCTTCCAAAGCTGTCATAAAGGTGGAAGAGTTTTTTCAGGCGAAGTGAAAATTCGGCTGCAATGGAAAAATCGTTTTCATCGTATTTCCCTGAGATGGGAGAAGAAAGAACGATTTTTCTCTGAGGAAGAGTACACAGCTCAATGGCGCCGTCTTCGGACTTCATTCCAAGCTTCAGTCTCTCTGCCTTCTGTTCTAAAAATGCCTGTGCTGATAAAAGCTGTTTGATGGATTCATCAATCAGCTTTTTCTTTTTTTCCATCATCTGAGAAAATGATTCATCAGAAAGTCTTGTAATATATTCTTTGATTTCTTCAATCGATAAGCCGATTTTCCGTAATGTTAAAATAAGCTCTAATTGCGCAAACTGAAAACAGGTGTAGTAGTGGTATCCGTTGTCGCCGATTATTTCCGGACAGAACAATCCGATATCATTGTAATAATGCAGAGTGCGTTTGTTGACGCCTGTCAGTTTGGCAAATTCTCCGGAAGAATATAAATAATTTTTATGATTCATAAAAACACCTCTTGACTGTACAGTTGCTGTACATTATATGATACATGGCGAAGAGAGAAAAAGCAATAAAAATAAATCGTAAGAAGGGGAGAAAATTATGGAATTTAAGTTATTAAAGGAAGAGCAGTGGGCAGAGATAAAAAGCATATATATGGAGGCATTTCCGAAAAGAGAAAGGAAACCATTTTTTACGTTAAAGCGCTCTGTAAAAAAGAAAAAAGCAGTAATTATGACTGCTTCGGAGGAAAATCAGATTCTGGGATTTGTTGTTTTGATTCCTTATAAAGATATGGTTATGGTAGATTATCTGGCGGTATCTTCCAGAATAAGAAGTAAAGGAACGGGAAGCTATATTATGCAGAATGTATGCAGAGAGTTTTCTGATAAAAAGATCGTGCTTTTAATTGAGCGTCTGGAGGATGATGCAGACAACAGGGATCAGCGTATCGCACGGCGAAAATTTTATCTGAAAAACGGCTTTTCTTCTTCTGGCATTTTTATTACTGGAGCGAGTGGGAATATGGAGATTATGAATTACGGGGGAAAGGTGACACCGGAAAAATATATGAGTCTTCAGGAGTATGCTTTGGGAAAATTGTTTTTTAAATTATCAAATATCAGAATTTTAAATGGGGTTTCTGCATGAACGGGGAACGCAGCACAATGGAACGACAGAAGGATTTTATAGTAAAGGTACTTTACTGGGCTCTGATCGCAGGCGGAATCCTGCTGGGATATAAATATATACTTCCTGTTCTGTTTCCCTTTGTGATTGCCTTTTTGGTCTCCTGGGTGATTAACAGACCTGTGACATATTTGAAAAAGAACTGGAAAATACCGCGTGGGGTATCGGGAGCAGTGTTTGCGGCAGTGTTTATCTGCTCTGCGATTTGTATTTTTGCTTTATGCGGAGCCGGAATTTTATCCGGGATTGAAAATCTTCTCAGCGGGCTTCCGAAGATGTTTGACCGGGATGTCATTCCGGCGTTGGAAAGCTTTTTTTCCTGGATGGAGCAGATGGCGGAAACCATTGATCCGGAAATGGGAGCGGCGTTTTCCGGCATGACAGATACCCTATTTTCTCATTTGAGTAACGGTGTGCTCCAGCTTTGCGGAACGCTTTTGGGAATATTAGGAGGCGTGGTTTCCGGTATTCCTTCCGCTTTTATGAAGATAATGATAACACTGATTGCCACTATTTTTATTACCATTGATTTTGAAAAGGTCAAAAGGTTTTTGACAGGATTTATTCCGGTAAGGAATAAAGATATGTTTTGCGAGTTTAAAGAGTTTTTCGGGAAAATTGTTCCCCGCTGCCTTCTTTCTTATGGGTTGATTTTCCTGATTACGTTTGGGGAACTGTTTTTGGGCTTTTCGTTTTTAAGAATTGAGAACAGTTTTGGTGCAGCGCTTCTTGTAGCGGTTCTTGATATTCTCCCGGTACTTGGCACAGGAGCCGTTTTGATACCGTGGGCTATTATCGCCCTTCTGCAGGGGAATACAGCCTTTGGGGTTATCATGGCGGTGCTGTATCTGATTATTACAATTGTACGAAATGTAATAGAACCGAGGCTTGTAGGGAGACAAATGAAATTACATCCTGCGCTGACATTTGCTGCAATGCTTGTAGGACTTCGCATTTTCGGAGTTGTCGGGCTCTTTGGGCTGCCGTTATGTTTTGCATTCCTTGGAAGACTGCATGAGAAGGGAATCATAAATATTCCGGCATTAAATAAAGAATGATAAAAATAACCCTGTTTTCAGGGAGAAAAGGAGATTTTTCATTATGAAAACTATATTTTCAAAAGTGAAGCTAAAGCCGGGACAGATCGTACGTCTTTTGATACTTGTACTTTTGTCGTCCGTGGGACAGATGCTTCTTCCGTCTTTTCTGGCACAGATGATAAGTCATGGAGTGGCAGAAGGAGATAAGAGCGTCATATGGGTGTATGCCCTGATCATGGCAGGTGTGACAGTATTTTCCTGTGTAATCAGCTTTTTATCTGTGAAAATCGCATCGTATATTTCGACAGATTTTGCGGCACAATTAAGAAATCAGGTTTTTTCAAAAGTGCAGAGCTTTTCAGCGGCAGAAATGGATCGATTTGGAACGGCCAGTCTCGTTACAAGAAGCACTTCTGATATTACGAATGTGCAGAATTTTTTAACACTTCTTCTTCGAATAGGGCTTCTCGCACCAATGATGGCAGTTGCAGGGCTTGTATTTTCGGCAGCAACAGGAGGAAGAGTCAGTTCGGTTCTTCTTGTTGCCATTCCGGTTCTTCTGGTGGCGCTGACAATTATTATGGTTCTGGCTTCCCGCTATTCAATCAGTCTCAGAAAAAAACTGGATCAGATCAATCGACTGTTTCTGGAATCGCTTGAAGGCGTCCGCGTAATTCGTGCTTTTAACAAACAGAAGGCAGAGAGCGGGCGGTTCGGAGAGGCAAACAGCGATTATGCTGTCACCGCAATGGCGGCAGGGCGCATCACAAGTCTCCTGATGCCGGCGATCAGCGTGATTTTTGGAGTGACAACGGCAGCTGTCTTAGGGATGGGCGCTTACTATGTCAATATTGGGGCAATGGAAGTTGGTTCTTTAGTGGCAAACAGCCAGTATATCAGTATGGTGCTTACATCAGTAATGATGTTGTCTCTTGTGATCATGATGTTTCCTACTACATATGCATGTTCCGGAAGAATTGCAGAAGTTTTGGAAACAGAAAGTTCTATTAAAGATGGTAATTTTTCTATGGAAAATGCTTCCATGCATGCAACGGTAGAATTTCGACATGTAACTTTTGCTTATCCGGGAGCAGATGAACCGATTCTGAAAGATATGAGTTTTGTATCACGGCCGGGAGAGGTCACAGCGATTATTGGAGGAACAGGACGCGGTAAGTCCAGTATTTTAAAGCTGATTCCGCGGCTTTATGATCCGATGTTTGGCGAGGTATTGATTAATGGAGTCAACGCAAAAGAATACCGTACGGAAGATCTGCGCTCTCTTATAGGATATGTTCCTCAGAAAAATATACTTTTTTCCGGGGATATTGCAGAAAATCTTAATTTCGGAAATGAAAACGGAACAGAGGAAGACTGGAAACGGGCAGCAAAAATTGCATGTGCCGATGAATTTATCAATGGGAAAAAGATGGGATACCACGATGGAATCGCACAGGGTGGAACAAATTTATCAGGAGGGCAGCGTCAGCGTATGGCGATTGCAAGGGCAATGATGAAGAAGCCGGAAATTTATGTGTTTGATGATAGTTTTTCTGCGCTGGATATGAAAACAGACCGTCAGCTTCGTCAGAATCTTAAGGAGAGCATTGGAGATGCAACCGTAATTATGGTGGCACAGAGGATCAGTACCATTTTGGATGCCGACAGAATTCTTGTTGTGGATGATGGACAGATTGTTGGAATGGGAACACATAAGGAATTACTGGAAACATGTCCGCTTTACAGAGAGATAGCCGAGATCCAGATGGGAAAGGAGGCGCTTTAAAATGAAAAATACAAAAATATTGAAACGATTGCTTCACTATTTAAAAGCATATCGGATGAGATTGTTTTTTGTTATGATGGCAGCGGTGATCAGTACTGCATTTATGGTTCTGGCCCCTTTCCTTGTGGGAAAAGTGACGACAACTCTTTTTGCAAGCATTGCAGATGGTGTATTTTACTGGGAAGCTATCATATGGCTTCTGGCAGGGCTTGTTGCGCTGTATCTGATCTCTCAGCTGTTTTCTTTTCTGCAGGGATTTGGAATGGCAAAAATTACAGCGAAGGTTATGGAAACTATGCGTCAGGAAATCGATGAAAAAATGCATCGATTAAAACTGAATTATTACGATACGCATACACATGGCGATATTCTGAGTGTGATTACAAATGATGTAGATACAATTAACAATGCGCTCAGTCAGAACCTGACTTCTGTAGTGACACAGGTTACGACTGCGATAGGAGTTCTTGTGATGATGCTGGTCATCAGTCCTGCCCTGTCCCTGATCCCTGTTATTATGGTTCCTCTGTCACTTCTGAGTGCAGCGGGAGTCATGAAAGCAAGCGAAAAGTATTATGGAGAGCAGCAGGAGCTTTTGGGAAAACTGAATGGTTATGTGGAAGAAATGTACAATGGCCAGTCTGTTGTACAGACGTTTAATTACCAGGAGCGCGCAAAAAAAACATTTGCCGGATTAAACGAAGATTTAAAAAACAGCTCCAGAAAAGCAGAGACGACAGCAGGTGCGGTAAGTCCGATCACAACACTTGTAAATGATCTGGGATATGTTCTCTGTGCTGCGATCGGTTGTCTCTGGGCAATCGGAGGAAAAATTGCAGTGGGAAATGTACAGGCGATGCTGGAATACACATGGCGTTTTGCAGAACCGTTTTCTGCAATAGCAGGAATGGTGGGAAGCTTTGGCGCAGCTGCGGCAGCAGGGAAACGAATTTTTGCTCTTTTAGATGCAGAAGAGGAAGTTCCGGATAAAGAGCAGAGTATCGTTCCGGATAACTGTGAAGGTCAGGTCACTTTTGAAAATGTAAAATTCGGTTATACTCCGGACCGTCTTTTGATGAATGGAATTAATCTCACAGTAAAGCCGGGACAGAAGGTAGCGGTGGTGGGACCGACAGGAGCAGGAAAAACCACGCTTATTAATCTTTTAATGCGCTTTTATGAATTAAACGGAGGCTCCATTCTGGTAGACGGCGTAAAAATTACGGATATGTCACGGGAAGAGCTTAGAAAACGTTTTGGAATGGTACTGCAGGATACATGGCTTTTTGAGGGAACGATTGGAGAAAATATAGGGTATGCCCAGGAGAATATGCCGAAAGAAAAAATAAAAGCAGCAGCGAAATCAGCATGTGCACACAGTTTTATTAAAACACTTCCGGGAGGATATGATATGCTTCTCAGTAAGGGGGCTGAAAATATCTCTCAGGGGGAACGTCAGCTTCTGACAATTGCACGTGCCATTGCGTCTGATCCGGAGATTATGATTCTTGATGAGGCGACCAGTAATGTGGATACGCATACGGAAGTCCTGATTCAAAAAGCGATGGCTGAATTGATGAAAGGACGTACCAGCTTTGTAATTGCCCACCGGCTTTCCACAATCCGTGATGCAGATATGATTTTATATATGGAAAACGGAGATATAAAAGAAATAGGAAATCACGAGGAGCTCATGGCGAAAAATGGAAAATATGCAGCTCTTTATATGAGCCAGTTTGGGTGATAAATATTGATTAAAAGCTGTAAAAAGGTCGAAGAAATTCGGCTTTTTTACAGCTTTTTACACTTTAACGCATAAATGCGTTGACATATTAGTGCCGCGGGGGTACAATGAAATACCAGTATAGAATAATATTAAGGTGAATGATACCTGATAAGGAGGAAGATTATGAGAAAGTTAATGACCGGCGATGAAGCCATCGCAAGAGGCGCATATGAGGCAGGGGTGTCGTACGCATCTGCATATCCGGGAACACCCAGTACGGAAATTCTGGAAAATCTTTCTACATATGAAGATATATATGCAGAGTGGGCTCCAAATGAAAAGGTTGCAATGGAGTCTGCAATCGGAGCGTCTGTAGCAGGGCTTCGCAGTATGGTATCTATGAAGCATGTGGGAATGAACGTGGCGGCAGACCCTATGTTTACCTGGGCGTATATGGGAGTAAATGGAGGAAATGTAATCATAACGGCAGATGAACCGGGAATGTTTTCTTCACAAAATGAGCAGGATAACAGAAATTATGCAAAAGCAGCTAAAATAGCTATGCTTGAGCCGTCTGACAGCCAGGAATGCATTGATATGGTAAAAGCGGCGTATGAGCTGGGAGAAGAGTATGATACACCATTTATTATTCGTATGACAACGCGTGTCTGTCATTCCAAATCCATTGTGGAATTAAAAGAGAGAGAGACGGTACCGGCAAAAAAATGGGAAAAAAATCCGGGGAAATATGTATGTCTTCCCGCTATCGCAAGAAATTTAAGAGTGAAAGTAGAGGAACGTCTTGAAAAACTTGCGCAGTACAGTGAGACAAGTCCGTTTAACAGAATGGAAATGGGGGATACAAAAGTAGGCGTTATAGCATCAGGTATCTGCTATTATTATGCAAAAGAGGTTTTTGGGGAAAATGCTTCCTATTTAAAATTGGGATTTACAAATCCGCTTCCGGCAGGTCTTGTAAAAGAATTCTGCGCAAAAGTAGATAAGGTGTATATCCTGGAAGAAAATGATCCTTATATAGAAGAATTTGTGCGTCAGCAGGGATGCGACTGTATTGGAAAAGACCTTTTTCCGTCATATGGAGAAATGACTCCTGACGTAATCCGTGCCTGTGTCACAGGTGAAAAAAATAAAACTCTGGAATTTGACAGAAGCAAGCTGATTAACCGGGCGCCGACTTTCTGCGCAGGCTGTCCTCACAGAGGTCTTTTTTACCGTCTGGGAAAGAGAAAAGACATTATGATAAGCGGTGATATTGGATGCTATACACTGGCAGCAGGAAAGCCGTACAGCGCTATGGATTCTACAGTGTGTATGGGAGCCAGCATAAGTCTCGGACACGGAGCCCAGAAAGCGTTCCAGGCACAGGGAGATACAAGAAGAGTAGTGACAGTACTTGGGGACTCCACATTTTTCCATACAGGTATCAACTCCCTGATCAATACGGTATATAATGGAAGCAATACGGTGAATATTATTCTGGACAACCGTATTACGGGAATGACAGGGCATCAGGAAAATCCAGGAACAGGATATACAGCAAAAGGCGATGAGACAACTCTTATTAAAATCGAGGACATTGTAAAGGCAATCGGAGTAAAACATGTGTATGTGATCAATCCAAATAATCTCTCAGAGGTAGATGAGACACTTGATAAATGCCTTGCACTCACAGAACCATCCGTGATTATTACACGCTGGCCATGTGTGCTGAAAAAGTTTTCAAAAGAAGATAAAGAAGAGTTTGAGCAGCTTTTTGTTACAAAAAACAAGGTGGATACAGAAAAATGTATCGGCTGTAAACTCTGTCTCAAAGCCGGTTGTCCAGCCATGTCTTACGACAGAGAAACAAAGAAAGTAAGCATTAATAAGGCGCAGTGTGTAGGCTGTGACGTATGTACACAGGTTTGCCCGAAAAATGCAATTGTGAAGGAGGATTAAGACCATGACGAAAAGTATTTTATTGGTAGGTGTAGGCGGACAGGGAACCATTCTCGCCAGCAAGATTCTCACAAATGGTCTTATGGAAGCGGGATATGACGTGAAAATGAGTGAAATTCACGGAATGTCTCAGAGAGGAGGAAGTGTATCCTCCCAGGTACGCTATGGAGAAAAGGTAATGTCTCCTGTGATTGAAAAAGGAAAAGCAGATATTGTGGTTTCTTTTGAAAAAATGGAAGCGCTGAGAGCTCTTGATTATTTAAAAGAAGACGGAACTCTTGTCGTAAATAATGAGGAAATTCCTTCCATGTCCGTTATTACAGGTGACGAGGAATATCCGGAAGATGTACTGGAAGAAATCGAAAAGCACGTAAAAGCAAAGGTGGTAAATGCCACTGGTCTTGCGAGAGAGCTTGGAAATGAAAAAGCGGCAAATATTATCCTTCTCGGAACGATTATCCGCTCTATGGGGCTGGAACATATAGAATGGGATGAAATTCTGAAGGCAAATATCAAACCGCAGTTTTTGGAATTAAATAAAAAAGCATTAAAGGTGGGAATGGATGCCATTACCTGCCAGGCGTGAAAGGAGAAAAATAGTTGAAAGAAAGAGAAAAATTTGGCTCCAGAATGGGATTCATTCTCGTCTCTGCAGGCTGTGCAATTGGTCTTGGAAATGTGTGGAAGTTCCCTTATATGGCAGGGGAATATGGAGGAGCAGCGTTTATCCTCATGTATCTTCTGTTTCTTGTAGTGTTGGGACTCCCCATTCTTGTGTGTGAGTTTTCTGTAGGACGTGCCAGCAGAAAAAGTACGGCAAGAGCGTTTCATGAGCTGGAGCCAAAGGGTTCTAATTTTCATAAATTCAGTTATATGAGCATGGTGTCTAACTATGTTCTCATGATGTTTTATACAATGGTTGCAGGCTGGATGGCATACTATTGCTATCGCATGGCAAAGGGAGAGTTTTCCGGTGTCACAACAGAGGCTGTGCAGCAGGGATACGATAAAATGCTGGCATCTCCGGGAATTATGACCGGATGGATGATTGCCGTTGTGATTCTGGGATTTTTAATTTGTTCTCTTGGCGTACAGAGAGGTCTTGAAAAAATCACAAAAGTTATGATGACCTGTCTTCTTGTACTGATTGTCGTTCTGGCAGTGCGTTCCCTGACGCTTCCGGGAGCAGAGGAGGGCGTTCGTTTTTACCTTGTTCCCAATATGGACAGCATCCGTGAGGTGGGACTTGGAAATATGATTTTCGGAGCGATGTCCCAGGCGTTCTTTACTTTGAGTATTGGCGCCGGTTCCATGACGATTTTTGGAAGTTATCTCTCAAAAGACCGTTCACTTGCAGGAGAATCTATTCATATTTTGATTCTTGATACGTTTGTGGCAACAATGGCAGGTCTGATTGTAATTCCTGCATGCTTCGCATATGGAGTAGAGCCGGGAGCCGGTCCGGGACTTGTATTTATTGCACTCCCGAATGTATTTAATAAGATGGCAGGAGGAAGATTCTGGGGAGCTATGTTTTTCCTCTTCCTGTTTTTTGCAGCGCTGTCTACTGTGACGGCAGTATTTGAGAATATTATTTCTTACGGAATGGATCTTTTTGGATGGAGCCGAAAAAAGGCGGTTATCGTAAACCTTGTGGGGATTCCGCTTCTGTCTCTTCCGGCAATTTTAGGATTTAATGTTTTATCCGGCTTTATGCCTTTTGGAGCAGGCTCCAATATTATGGACCTTGAAGACTTTATTGTATCAAATAATATTCTTCCTCTTGGCTCCGTTGTCTATATTATGTTCTGCGTCTCAAAATACGGATGGGGCTGGGATGGCTTTATAAAAGAAGTAAATACAGGACAGGGAATAAAATTCCCAAAAGGAATCCGTTTTTATATGATGGTAGTGATTCCGGTGGTTATTGTAGTCATCTACCTGAAAGGATATTTTGATAAATTCGCAGGACAGGGTACCGGTGTTTTGGCTGCATGGATGGCGGTATCTCTTGCAGTGCTAGCATTAATTGCATGGTTTATTTTCGGTGGAAAAAAGAAACAGGCAGAAAAAAGGTAGGGAGGAATAACTATGATTTCAGAAAAAATGAAGCCTTTTGTAGAAAATAATTCTGCAATCCGTATGATGTTTGAAGAAGGAAATCGTCTTCGAGCGAAATACGGTGCAGAGAATGTTTTTGATTTCAGTCTTGGGAATCCAAGCGTTCCGGCGCCCGACTGTGTGCGCCAGGCAATTATTGAACTGGTAAATGAGGAAAATCCCACAACCCTTCACGGCTATATGAGCAATGCCGGTTTTGAAGATGTACGTCAGACCATTGCGGAATCTTTAAACCGTCGTTTCGGAACAGCCTTTCAGGGGAAAAATCTGATTATGACCGTGGGAGCAGCAAGCGGGCTGAATGTAATTCTGAAAACAGTTTTAAATCCCGGAGATGAAGTGATTGTATTTGCTCCTTATTTTCTGGAATATGGTGCATATGTGAGAAATTATGATGGTGTTCTTGTGGAAATCTCTCCAGATACAGAGACTTTCCAGCCAAACCTTACAGAGCTTGAGGAAAAAATTACAGCAAAAACAAAAGCGGTCATTGTAAATACTCCGCATAATCCAACTGGAGTTGTATACTCAGAGGAAACCATTAAAAAGCTTTCTGCTGTTCTGGAAAAGAAACAGAAAGAGTTCGGAAGTGTTATTTATTTGATTTCTGATGAACCTTACCGTGAGCTTGTCTATGACGGGGTAGAAGTACCGTATCTTACAAAATATTATGATAATACAGTTGTAGGGTATTCCTACAGTAAATCCCTTTCTCTTCCGGGGGAACGTATCGGTTATCTTGTGATTCCCGATGAGGCGGACGGAAGTGAAGAGCTTTTGGCGGCAGCTTCTATTGCAAACCGAATTTTAGGAAGTGTGAATGCGCCTTCTCTCATGCAGAAAGTAATCGGAAAATGTGTAGATGCAGAGGTAGATGTGGCAGCTTATGACAAAAATCGTCTTGCTCTTTATAATGGACTGAAAGAGCTTGGCTTTTCCTGTATTAAGCCGCAGGGAGCGTTTTATCTTTTTGTGAAATCTCCTGTGGAAGATGAAAAGGAATTTTGTCAGGCTGCAAAGAAGTATAATATTCTCATGGTTCCGGGAAGCTCCTTTGCCTGCCCGGGATATGTGCGGCTTGCTTACTGTGTTTCTTATGATACGATTGTAAATTCTCTCCCGCAGTTTGCCAAGCTGGCAGAGGAATTTGGATTAAAGAAATAAAATATCTTGCTATCCGATTTTTCATATGATAAGATGATACAGAAATGACAAGATAAAGAACAATTAAAATATATAAGGTTTATCTCATGATAACAGGGAAGTTAAGTGAAAATCTTACACGGTCACGCCGCTGTAAGGAGGAGCTGTGTTTTAATATGCCACTGAGTTTTCGGGAAGGCAAAATACAGTGATGATACCAAGTCAGAAAACCTGCCTTATATATAGGATTACGCAGGTTACGAACGATGGCCTTGTGTAAGGAAAACCAGTTTTTTCTGGATTTCTTTATAGAACCTGCCGGTGTATGCCAGCAGGTTTTTTATTACTGAAAAGTAATACGTTTCACATGAAATTTTGGGTAAGGAGAAGAAGATTGAAAATGAGAAGTAGAGGGTATCCATTCCCTTAATCGCATCACAAACAA